>NZ_JAXWCK010000018.1:0-31110 GCF_037349415.1 Anthropogastromicrobium sp. | reverse complement strand
CTGCGTAAATGAATTTGTAGAAAAGGCAAAAGAAGCAGATGGCTTTGTATTTGGCACACCAGTTTATTATGCGCATCCAAGCGGCCGCATTATGTCATTTTTAGATCGTGCCTTTTACAGTGGCGGTGCTGCATTTCGTTTTAAGCCAGGCATGGCAGTTGCCTCTGCAAGAAGAGCTGGTACAACTGCGTCATTAGATGCCATTAATAAATATTTTGGAATTAACCAGATGCCAACAGTAGGTTCTACCTATTGGAACATGGTTCATGGAAATTGTCCAGAAGAGGTTCGTCAGGATTTAGAGGGCTTGCAGACCATGCGTAATGCAGCAAAATGCATGGCATGGATGCTAAAATGTTTTGAGGCTGGAAAGGCACAAAACATTGCGCTTCCAGATACAAAAAAGGAAGTTTCTACTAATTTTATCAGGTAAATTATTGTATTGCAGAAAGGGAGATTTCGATGCCGGCATTTTATGCACATTATAAATTTGGACAAATGGTGAAAAATAAGCTTCCAGCAAAATATCAAAGACTGTTGGAGGATTATCAGGATCTGTATGAGATTGGTCTGCATGGACCAGATATTTTGTTCTTTTATCATCCAATTATTCGTCACCCGATCACGCAGATCGGCGTTGTTATTCATCATGAGACGGGGCGCGTGTTTTTTGAACATGCGCTGACCCAGATGCATCGCTCGGCAGCAGAGGGAGACAAAATGCAAAAAGCATTATGGGCATATGCGCTTGGCGTTGTGTGTCATTTTGCACTAGATGCATCATGTCATACCTATATCAACCATTTCGAAAAGACAAGACGTATTTCTCATCATGAAATCGAAAAGGAATTTGAAAAATATTTAATGAAAAAAGATGGATTAGATCCGTTTAATTGGGATTTTAAACAGGCCTTATCCACAAATTTTCGCTGGGCAAAGCCTATTGCACTGTTTTATGGCCTGCAGCCAGTTCAAATTCATCAGTCAATCAAAGGCTTTTTGTGGTTTTCACGTTTGCTCTTCACGACAAGCAAGGCAAAACGTCATGTCATTTTTGCCGGAATGCGTATTGCGCGTGTATATGGTGAGATTCATGGTTTTTTTGCCAATGAGAAAGACAATCCCAGATGCCGTTACAGCAATGAAAAGCTAGAACTTCTTATGAAGAAAAGTGTGCAGGATGCCATAAAAATGTCAGAGGAGTTAGAAAAGGCATATCGAGGAGAAATGCGTCTTGGTAAAATTTTTGATCAAACCTTTTCCGGGAAGGAAGAAGCATGACATTACAACAGTTACAATATGCCGTTACCGTCGCTTCTGCGGGAACAATCACAGAGGCTGCTGAGCGGCTTTACATCACACAGCCGAGTCTGACAACTGCAATTCGGGAGTTGGAAAAGGAGATGAATCTGACGATTTTTATCCGTTCCAACAGAGGCGTGGCAGTATCTAAGGAGGGCGAGGTCTTTCTTGGATATGCAAGGCAGATATTGGAGCAGACAGAGCTGCTCAAAGAAAAGTACACGAATGAGCGCCAGTGGGGGCGAAATTTTTGCGTTTCCACACAGCATTATTCATTTGCAGTTAATGCGTTTGTAGAGCTGATTCAAAAGTATGCGGGCGAAGAGTATGACTTTAATCTTCGCGAGACGCAGACATACGAGATCATTGAAGATGTTGCGCTTATGAAAAGTGAGCTTGGCATTTTATATCTTGATGATGAAAATAAAAATGTTATCACAAGAGCACTTCGCGAAAAGGAGCTTGTATTTACACCACTTTTTGAAGCAAAACCGCATGTATTTATAAGCAGTGTACATCCGCTTGCCACAAAAAAGACGGTAGACTGGGATGATCTTGCGCCATATCCATATCTGTCATTTGAGCAGGGAGAACATAATTCATTTTATTATGCGGAAGAGCGCTACAGCCGTGTATTACGCAAAAAAAATATTCGCGTGCGTGACCGTGCAACCTTATTTAATCTTCTGATTGGACTAAATGGCTACACGGTTTGCAGTGGTGTAATTGATGAAAACTTAAATGGAGAAAACATTATAGCAGTTCCATTAAAGGAACAAGGTCTGATGAAGATTGGCTATATTCACCACAAGAAAGCCGTGCTTGGAAAGCTGGCGCAGGCTTACATAGAGGCCATTGGGGACAGGTACGGTGGCCAAATATCCGTCCCTGGTGGCTCAAAGAAAGGCAGGAAATAAATGAATAACTTTAATTATTATGCACCGACAAAGGTTGTATTTGGAAAAGATACAGAAAAAGAGACGGGACGTCTCGTAAAGGAGCAGGGCGCATCAAGTGTACTTGTTCATTTTGGAGGAAAGAGCGCGATTGCTTCTGGTTTGATTGATCGTGTGTGCCAGTCATTAAAAGAAGAGGGCATTGCTTATGAGACACTTGGAGGAGTTGTTCCAAATCCACGTCTATCAAAGGTAAGAGAGGGCATTGCACTGTGCAGGGAAAAGAAGATTGATTTTATTCTGGCAGTTGGCGGCGGAAGCGTTATTGACTCTGCAAAGGCAATCGGATATGGTGTTGCAAATGAAGGTGATGTGTGGGATTTCTACGCAAAAAAGCGTGTGCCGACCGCATGTCTTCCGATTGGTGCGGTGCTTACCATTGCAGCAGCAGGAAGTGAGATGAGCAATTCATCAGTTATCACAAATGAGGACGGCGGATTAAAACGTGGCTGTAATACTGATCTTTGCCGTTGTCGTTTTGCTGTGATGAATCCTGAGCTGACATACACACTGCCAGATTATCAGACACAGTGTGGATGCACCGATATTATGATGCACACGATGGAACGCTATTTTAATATGAGTGAAAACATGGAGCTGACCGATGGCATCAGTGAGGCACTAATAAAGACTGTAATGAAGCACTCCAAGATTTTAAAGGAGCATCCAGACTGCTACGAATCACGTGCAGAGGTGATGTGGGCATCCAGCCTTTCACACAATGACCTGACTGGATGTGGAACAGATGGAGGCGACTGGGCTTGCCACCAGCTAGAGCATGAGATTGGCGGTATGTTTGATGTGGCACATGGTGCAGGACTTGCAGCAGTGTGGGGAAGCTGGGCACGTTATGTCTACAAGGCACGTCCAGAGCGTTTTGCAAAATTTGCCAGAAATATTTTTAATATTCAGGAAACTGATGATGAAAAGGCAGCAGTAGCAGGTATTGAGGCAATGGAAAACTACTATCGAAGCGTCGGCATGCCAACAAGTCTGTGTGAACTTGGCATCCATGCAACTGAGGAACAGATCAAAGAGATGGCAGACAAATGCAGCTTTTATGGAAAGCGCACGGTCGGCGTGATGAAGAAGATTGGAGCACCAGAGGCAGCAGAAATTTACCGCATGGCAAATGATAAGAGCATTCCGCTGTACTCCAGATAAGAATTTCCAAAAAGAATTGACGAGTGATAGGGCAGATTAAAACGGTCTGCCCGTTTTTTGTGCAGTTAATTCAGGCTATGATATTGTCTTGCGGATTGCAGAAAAAGAATTGACGAATCGCTTTTTACATTATATAATATACTACAAGAATAGGTACAGAAAACTGTACACAATAAGCTGGAAGGAGATGAATCATATGTTAGCAGTTAATTATACGAATTTGAGAGATAACATGAAACACTACATGGATCAGGTCACAGATGATTATGAAACCATGATTGTTACGAGAAAGAATAATAAAAATGTTGTCATCCTGTCAGAAGAAACCTACAACAATCTCATGGAAAATGTGTACGTAATGGGAAACAAGGCAAATTATGACTGGTTAATGGAGTCTAAGGCACAGTTGGAAAATGGACATTGTGCTACACATGAGCTTATTGAGGTGGATGATGAATAAAGTTTTTACAGAAAATGGTTGGGCGGATTATACATTTTGGGAGACGGAAGATCGAAAAACGTTAAAGAAGATTAATAAGCTGATAGAAGATATTTGCCGAAATGGAAATGAAGGAATCGGAAAGCCGGAAGCGCTGAGTGGAAATCTTGCTGGGTATTGGAGCAGGCGCATTAACGATAAGGATAGGATTATCTATAAAATTGATGAAAATAATGTTTTTATATTGGCTTGTCGATATCATTATAGTGATAAGTAAAAAATTTAATTAGAATGTTTTAACACTACCTATTCAGAGAGGAAGGGTAACATTATGGAGTCAAAGCAAACAATTAAATTGCATTGCCTGGAAAACAGGGTCGCATCTGGTTATGTGACATTTGGAAGCTATTGGGAAAAAGGTACATTGGTCATTCCAAATTTTAAGAATGATGGGATGGATTCTTTTGTATTACAAAATGAAAATAAAGAATCCATTCCAGTGCAGTCACGTATCACGGCATGGTGGCCAGATGAAAGTATCAAGTGGGTAGCCCATACGGCAGATGCATCGAAGATGGGGCAAGAGGCTGCACTGACAGCACAAATCAAATCAGGAGAAGTTAGTGAAGAAACGGCTGAGCTAGTTTCCATGATTATCCGAAGAAACGATAACTGGCTGTACATAGACAATGGCGTCCTTTCTTTGAAAGTCCCAACAGGGAAAAACAAGGCAGATACTTTGGCAGAGGATATTTTCTTAAATGGAAAGTTGCGTGTAAAAAAGGCGTTACCAGTTCTTTATCTTGAAGAACAAGGCAATGAAAATAGTACAAATTTTGATCTTGACGGTCAGACAAAGGTGACGAGAGCCTATAAGGCAGCAATCAAAGCTGTAACAATAGAAGAAGATGGTCCACTTGCGTTAACGATAAAGGCAGAGGGTAGCTATCAGCATCAAAATCAAAATAAAATGAAATTCTGTATTCGCATGTACATCAATAAAAATAGCAGCGATATTCGCTTTGTTCATACCTTTTTCTTTGATGGAGATGAGCAAACGGATTTCTTAAAAGGACTTGGCATCCGCTTTGATACCGTGCTGGAGGGTCGTCCATATGAGCATCATATTCGCTTTGCAGGCGAATTGCCATTTAAAGAGGCAGCAATTTTATTAAACAGTTCTTATCCTCGTTTGCAGCCATCTGTCTTAAAAAAACAGCTTGACGGAAAAACGTGGGGCTACCCGGCAGACAGTGATGTCGAAAAG
Organism: Anthropogastromicrobium sp.; assembly: GCF_037349415.1. Lineage (NCBI taxonomy): Bacteria > Bacillati > Bacillota > Clostridia > Lachnospirales > Lachnospiraceae > Anthropogastromicrobium > Anthropogastromicrobium sp. Next base: position 25,982 of record NZ_JAXWCK010000018.1, on the reverse strand, counting down.
GCAGCAGCCGATCTTCCAGTATGGAACCGATATTTTCTTTATCAGGACAGTGCTGATCATTACAGAATCGGTAAGCAGACAAAGCCGCAGTGTTGTGTGCTTAGTGCCGCAGAAGGCAGACGTGCGCATGGAGCAATGGAGGTATGTGGTGAAAATGGAGGCATCCTTCTTGGTATTCGTGATTTCTGGCAGAAATATCCGTCTGGTCTTGAGGTGACAAATCTTGCTGGTGACAACGCATTCTGCACGGCATGGTTTTATTCGCCAGAGGCCAAAAGTTTTGATTTTCGTCATTATGATACGAGAAGCTACCAGATGACATCATACGAAGGATTTCCTTGGTTTGGTGCAAGCCCAGAAGGAATTGCCGTGACAAGTGAGTGCACGCTCTCTGTGAGATCATCTTTAACTGAGGAAAATGAATTAAATACATTTGCGAATCGCGTAAATAAGCCGCCTGTTTATGTTGAATCACCAATAGCTTACCACGAAAAGCAAGCATTTGGCTACTGGAGTCTGCCAGAAAGAAAAACAGAGTCAGAAGCCTTCTTAGAGAATCAGCTTGATCAGCTATTTGATTTTTATAAAAATGAGATCGAGGCAAGAAAATGGTATGGTTTGTTTGATTATGGTGATGTTATGCATACGTATGATCCGATTCGTCATTGCTGGCGCTATGACATGGGCGGTTTTGCATGGCAGAACACGGAGCTTGTTCCGACCTATTGGCTGTGGCTGTATTTTCTTCGCACAGGAAGAGAAGATGTATTTACAGTGGCAGAGGCAATGAGCCGTCACTGTTCAGAAGTGGATTTTTACCACTTTGGACCGATGGCAGGTATCGGATCACGTCATAATGTGCGTCACTGGGGCTGCTCCTGCAAGGAACCGCGCGTTTCTATGGCAGGTCATCACCGCGTTTACTATTATTTGACAGGAGATGCGCGTATTGGCGATGCAATGGCCGATGCAAAGGACGCAGACCTTTCGATGAAAAATATTACCTATTTCCAGCAAAAGGATGAGACAGGTCCTTATGTAGTCATAAGAAGCGGCCCAGACTGGACTTCATTTTTATCAAACTGGATGACGCAGTATGAGCGCACATTAGAGCCTTATTATCTGGAAAAGATTCGTCGAGGAATTAAGGACGTTAGTAAGATGCCGTTTGGACTGGCATCAGGTCCGTCCTATCGTTACGAAGAAAATGGCCATCTGATTTACGAGGGCGAGGACGAGAAGAGTCCAAATATGCACTTGCAGATTTGCATGGGTGGCCCGGAAGTCTGGTGGGAGCTAGCAGATATGCTTGGCGATGAGACACTGAGAAAGCTTCTTTCTGTCTACGGTGGATTTTATTATCTGACGCCAGAGCAGAAAAAAGAGAAGACGCATGGCTTAATTGAGAAACGTCCATTTGCATTCCCTTGGTTTGCATCCGATATCGGTGCCTATGCTGCGTTTTTCACAAAAGATAAGTCACTTGCCAAAACGGTTTGGAAAAATTTGTTGAATGCATTGATTAAAATAGGTGACGAAGCTGGCTTCACACCAGTTTGCTACGCAACAGACGACCAAAAGAAAGCACATATGGAAATTTTGTGGATCAAGACAAACTTCGCAGCGCAGTGGGGCTTAAATACAATCACCACACTTGAACTGCTTCGCGATGCGCTTCCAGATACGATGGACGGTGTTCGTAAGCTCATAGAAGAAATGCCGGGAAATGAATTTCATCGGGCATAAGTCAGGAAAGAAAAAGACCGACATTGCTGCCGGTCTTTTTTGATACTTATTTTTTGTAAACTTTATGGGTTAAGCCAGAACCTTCTCGATGTAAGCCTTGATTTCTGGGCACTTGCAGCTGTCAAAGAATAACTCCTTGAACTTTGCACCGCTTACAGTTGCCTTTAAGAAATCCTGATCAATATTCTTTAAGATGGTCATCATATCAGTATGAGTGATCTTCTTTACACCGTCAAGGATCTTCTTATTGCGCTGCTCCGGAACAACTCTTTCCGGTGGATATCCGCCGCCTGGCTCAGTGCAGAACAGTTTCTCGAAGCAGTACTGTAAATTCAGCTCAGCGCCCCAACCAAAGCCCTTTGCAAATGGGAATGCAGCAGCATTTCCAGCGTTGATCTGGGAGAACATGTAAGCGTCAGACGGATCAACAACATGTCCACAAAGAACGCCTGGGAAGGAGTTGCATGCAAGCATAGCGCCCTCACCTGTACCACATCCTGTGATAACAAAATCAGCAGCGCCGCTGTTTAAAAGAATAGCGGTCAGAAGACCAACCTGTACATAAGTCAGCTGAGCCTCATCATCAGCAGCATACATGCCGTAATTTACAACCTCGTGACCCATTGGTGTAACAACTTCCTTTAAAACAGACTCAATCATGCTATTCTTTGCAGCCTGGCTGTTTTCATTGATTAATGCAATTTTCATTTTTGTAACCTTTCCTATGCCGTTTTGCCAAGGATAGTTCGCCACGGCACAATTTTGTTAAAACTATCTAATAAGATAATAGGTGAGAAAAGTGATTTTGTCAACTTGAAACAGAGAAATGGTTAAAAAACCTTGTTGAAAAGAAAAAACAACAAAAATAAGAAAATATATTTAAAAATATAAACAAAATAAAGAACTGAAATCGTGAGAAATAGTTTAAAAAATTAACAAAAATATAACGACCTACAAAATAAATTAAAATTATCTGAAAATTTATCAAAAAGTCTTTCTTTACAAAATGAATAAGATGCTGTATAGTAGGCACAAACAAAGAAAGAAAAAGCCAGAGAGGGCACGGACTGCAAAGACGCAGAACACCTCTCTGGCTTTCTTTGAAAAAAACAGGAGGACCAACATGGAACAGACTAGCAAAACACCTTGGGGAACTACAGAAGGTCTGTATGATCCCAGTTTTGAACATGACAACTGTGGTATTGGTGCAATTGTCAATATTAAAGGAACAAAAACGCATCAGACAGTAGAGGATGCATTAAAGATTGTTGAAAATCTTGAGCATCGTGCTGGTAAGGACGCAGAGGGAAAAACAGGAGATGGTGTAGGTATTTTACTTCAGATTTCACATCCGTTTTTCTCAGGTGTCTGTAAAGAACTTGGATACGACATCGGTGATGAGAGAGATTATGGTATTGGAATGTTTTTCCTGCCTCAGAACGAGACTGACCGCCGCATGTCGATGAAGATGTTCGAGATTATTGCAAAGAAGGAAGGTGTAACGGTACTTGGCTGGAGAATGGTTCCGGTCACACCGGGTATCTTAGGCTCAAAGGCACTCGACTGCATGCCATGCATCATGCAGTGCTTCTTAAAGCGTCCGTCACGTGTGGCAAAGGGTCTTGCATTTGACCGCAAGCTCTATGTCATCCGCCGTATCTTCGAGCAGTCAAATGATAATACCTATGTTGTTTCGCTTTCAAGCAGAACTATCGTTTACAAAGGAATGTTCCTTGTTGGACAGCTTCGCAATTTCTACAACGATTTACAGGATGAAGCTTATGTTTCTGCAATCGCGCTGGTTCACTCCCGTTTCTCTACAAACACAAACCCAAGCTGGCAGCGTGCTCATCCGAACCGCTACATGGTACATAACGGTGAGATCAATACTATCCGCGGCAATGTGGATAAGATGTTAGCCCGTGAGGAAAAAATGGAGTCAGAAGAACTTAAAAACGAAATTTCAAAAGTTCTTCCTGTTGTCGATGATTCAGGCTCAGATTCCGCAATGATGGATAATGTATTGGAATTTTTAATTATGAGCGGCATGCCAATGGCACTTGCTGTCATGATTCTGATTCCAGAGCCATGGATCAATGATAAGTCCATGTCACAGAAGAAGAAGGATTTCTATCAATATTATGCAACTATGATGGAGCCATGGGATGGACCGGCTGCCATCGTATTCTCCGATGGTGATCAGCTTGGCGCTGTATTAGACAGAAATGGTCTTCGTCCGAGCCGCTACATCATTACATCTGATGACCGTATGATCTTAACATCTGAGATGGGTACACTTGACATTGATCCGTCAATCATCGTAAAGAAAGAGCGTCTTCGCCCAGGCCGTATGCTGTTAGTAGACACAGTGAAGGGACGCGTGATTGATGATGAAGAGCTTAAGGGTTATTATGCAGCACGCCAGCCATATGGTGAGTGGCTTGATTCCAATATGGTTCAACTGCGCGATTTAAAGATTCCGAATGTGCGCGTACCAGAGTTTACAAGAGAAGAGATGCTTCGCTTAATGAAGAACTTTGGCTATACATTTGAGCAGCTTCGAAGCATCGTTTTGCCGATGGCAAAGACAGGAACAGAGCCGACAGCTGCAATGGGTCATGATACTCCATTAGCTGTGCTTTCAAAGCAGCATCAGCCGCTGTTTTCATATTTTAAGCAGCGTTTCGCACAGGTTACAAACCCGCCGATTGACTCCATCCGTGAGGAGATCGTCACTTCAACTAATCTGTATATTGGATGCGCAGGAAACATCTTAAAGGATACACCTGAAAACTGCAAGATTCTTCGTATCAATGATCCGATCTTAACAGACACTGATTTGCTTAAGATTCGCAACATGAACATCGAAGGCTTCAAGGTAGCGACAGTTCCGATTACTTATTATCGCAGTACTTCCTTAAATAAGGCAATTGATCGCCTATTCATTGATGTTGACCGCACTCACCACAACGGAGCGAACATTATTATTCTTTCCGACCGCGGCGTAGATGAGAATAGAATTGCAATTCCGTCTCTTTTAGCAGTCTCTGCGCTTAACCATCATCTTGTTGTTACAAAGCAGCGTACCTCTATGTCTGTTATCTTAGAGACAGGAGAGCCAAGAGAAGTTCATCATTTTGCAACACTTCTTGGATTTGGTGCAAGTGCAGTCAATCCGTATCTGGCACATGAGGGAATCAAGTATCTTGTTTCTAGCCATATGCTTGACAAGGATCCTTATGCAGCAATCGACGATTACAACAAGGCTGTTTTAAATGGTATTGTAAAGATTGCAGCAAAGATGGGTATTTCCACTATTCAGTCATATATCAGCTCCAAGATTTTTGAGGCAATTGGTCTTGATAAGGATCTGGTAGACAAATATTTCCCAGGAACAGTTTCTCGTATCGAGGGCATCAGCTTAAAGGATATTGAGGATGATATTGAGAGCTGGCATGCAACAGCATTTGATCCGCTTGGACTTGGCGTAGATCTGACACTTGACAGCGTTGGTGCTCATAAGGAAAGAAGCGGTAAGGAGGAGCATCTGTATAATCCGCTTACTATTCATATGCTGCAGGAAGCAACAAGAACAGGAAATTATGAACTGTTTAAAAAATACTCAGAGAGTCTTCGCGATGATGGAAATCCGATGAGTCTTAGAAGTCTTATGGAATTTAAATTCCCTGAGGACGGAGGCATTCCGATTGAGGAGGTTGAGGGTGTTGACAGCATCGTAAGACGTTTCAAGACAGGTGCTATGTCCTATGGTTCTATCTCTCAGGAGGCACATGAGACACTTGCAATCGCAATGAATACTCTTCATGGAAAGAGCAACAGCGGTGAAGGCGGTGAGGCGTTAGAGCGTCTTACAATCGGCAAGGACGGACTGAATCGTTCATCAGCAATCAAGCAGGTTGCTTCAGGCCGTTTTGGCGTTACAAGCCGCTATCTGACGAGCGCAAAGGAAATTCAGATTAAAATGGCACAGGGCGCAAAGCCTGGCGAGGGTGGTCATCTGCCGGCAGGAAAGGTGTATCCGTGGATTGCAAAGACAAGACATTCAACACCTGGAGTTGCACTTATTTCTCCGCCGCCGCATCATGATATTTATTCAATCGAGGATTTGGCACAGCTGATCTATGATTTAAAGAATGCAAATGATCAGGCACGAATTTCAGTAAAGCTTGTATCAGAGGCAGGTGTTGGAACTGTTGCAGCAGGTGTGGCAAAGGCAGGTGCACAGGTTATTCTTGTGTCAGGCTATGACGGTGGAACAGGAGCCGCACCGAGAAACTCAATCCATGATGCTGGTCTTCCTTGGGAGCTTGGTGTAGCAGAAACACATCAGTCCTTAATAATGAATGGTCTTCGTGACCGTGTTATCTTAGAGACAGATGGAAAGCTTATGAATGGTCATGATGTAGTAGTTGCTGCTCTTCTCGGTGCAGAAGAGTATGGCTTTGCAACAGCACCGCTTGTTACAATGGGCTGTGTCATGATGCGTGTCTGCAACCTTGATACATGTCCTGTTGGTGTGGCTACACAAAATCCAGAGTTAAGAAAAAACTTCCGTGGAAAGCCAGAGTATGTAATCAACTTTATGCGTTTCGTTGCTCAGGAAATGCGTGAATATATGGCAAAACTTGGTGTGCGCACTGTTGATGAGCTTATTGGCCGTACCGATCTTTTATACCAGAGAAAGGATTTTGCAAATAAGAGAGCAAATGAGGTCGATCTGCACCGCATCCTTGATAATCCGTACAGTGATGCATCAGTAGCAGGCTATTATCATAAGAATGTATATGATTTTGAGCTAGAAAAAACACTTGATAAGAGTGTACTTATTAAAAAGCTTATGCCGTCTGTAAAGAGCAGCCATGCAAAAGCAATTGATATTCATGTAGGCAATGTAAATCGTGCATTTGGTACGCAGCTTGGTGCTGAGATAACAAGACTTCATCCAGACGGACTGCCAGAGGATACAATTACTGTTCATGCACAGGGAAGCGGCGGACAAAGCTTTGGTGCATTTATACCTAAGGGTCTTACAATGACACTTGAAGGAGACAGCAATGACTACTTTGGCAAAGGACTTTCAGGTGGAAAGCTTGTCGTATTCCCACCAAAGAAGGCAGCATTCAAGCCAGATGAAAACATCATTATTGGAAATGTTGCGCTTTATGGTGCGACAAGCGGAAAGGCATTTATCGAAGGTGTGGCAGGTGAGCGTTTTGCTGTAAGAAACTCTGGTGCAATTGCTGTTGTTGAAGGTGTGGGTGATCATGGCTGTGAATATATGACAGGCGGTCGCGTTGCCATCCTTGGACCGACGGGAAAGAACTTTGCAGCTGGTATGAGCGGCGGTATTGCTTATGTGCTTGATGAGCACAATGATCTCTACACAAGACTGAATAAGTCACTGATCAGTATTGAGGAGCTTACAAATAAATACGATGTACAGGAATTAAAGGAGATGATCACAGAGCATGCAAAGACAACAGGCTCTGCAAAAGGAAAGTATATCCTGGAACACTTCTCCGAGTATCTGCCGAAGTTTAAGAAGATTATCCCGAATGATTATAAGCGTATGCTTAATGCCATCGTTCTGATGGAGGAGAAGGGCTTAAGCAGCGAGCAGGCACAGATCGAGGCATTCTATGCAAATGCCGGAAGAAAATAAAGGAGGAGAAGACAATGGGAAAGCCAACAGGATTTATGGAATATGCCAGAGAAGATGCCCCGGCTTCTTCACCAAAGGCAAGAATCCAAAACTATAATGAATTTCACGAGGAGCTGTCTGAGACTGAGAGAAAACAGCAGGCAGCCAGATGTATGGACTGCGGTGTGCCGTTTTGTCAGTATGGAAAAATGATTTCTGGTATGGCAAGCGGCTGCCCGCTTAACAATCTAATTCCAGAGTGGAATGATCTTTTATATACTGGAAATATGGTACAGGCATTTAATCGCCTGACAAAGACAAATTGCTTCCCGGAGTTTACGGGAAGAGTTTGTCCGGCACTATGCGAGGCAGCCTGCACATGTAACTTAAATGGAAAGCCAGTTACAACAAAGGCGAACGAGCTGTCCATCATTGAGAATGCATATGAAAGCGGATATCTGGCGCCAAATCCGCCAAAGACACGCACAGGAAAGCGCGTTGCAGTTGTAGGCTCTGGTCCATCTGGTCTGTCAGCTGCCTACTGGTTAAATAAGAGAGGCCATGAAGTTACTGTGTATGAGCGTTCAGATCGTCCAGGCGGTCTTTTGATGTACGGAATCCCAAATATGAAGCTGGAAAAGCGTTTTGTAAAGCGCCGCGTGGAGCTTATGAAGGCAGAAGGCATTCATTTTCTGACTGGTGTGAATGTAGGAAAGGATATAAGTGCAGAGGATCTTAAATCACAATACGACAGCGTGATTTTAGCGTGTGGTGCATCAAATCCAAGAGATATTCAGGCAGAGGGAAGAGATGCAGAGGGTATTTATTTTGCAGTTGATTATCTGTCACGCACGACAAAGAGTTTGCTTGATTCTAATCTTGCAGATGGAAATTATATCTCTGCAAAGGATAAGCATGTCGTTGTCATCGGCGGCGGTGATACTGGAAATGATTGCGTAGGAACTGCAATTCGTCAGGGCTGTGCATCTGTTACACAGTTAGAGATGATGCCGCAGCCGCCGCTCACACGTGCCGCAAATAATCCGTGGCCAGAGTGGCCAAGGGTCTGCAAGACAGATTATGGTCAGGAAGAAGCAATTGCCGTATTTGGTTCAGATCCTCGTATTTACAAGACAACCGTAAAGGAGTTTGTAAAAGATGCAGACGGAAAGCTTTGCGGACTGATCTGCGTGAAACTCGAATCAAAAAAGGATGAAGCAACAGGACGCATGATGATGGTGCCTGTAGAGGGCAGTGAATTTGCACTCGAAGCCGAGCTAGTACTGATCGCAGCGGGCTTCCTTGGCTGCCAGAGCTATGTATCAGATGCATTTGGAGTAGAGCTGACACCAAGAACAAATGTAAAGACAGCACCAGATTCATATGAAACTTCTGAGCCTGGCGTATTCACAGCAGGTGATATGCACCGTGGACAATCGCTTGTTGTATGGGCGATCCGCGAGGGCAGAGAAGCAGCGAGGGCAGTCGACGAAAGCTTGATGGGATATACGAATCTCGAGTAAAGTGCATGTGTCTCATCACCATTTACGTAATAATGACAACTATATAGCTCTTGTATTAAGGGTAGACCTAATTAAGGTCTGCCCTTATTGTATTATTTTTTGCCTTCCACTTGTAATTGTTTTTCATATGCGATACAATAAATGATATTGAGTGTAAATTATTCATTTAAGTAGAAAACAGCAAAAAAACGGAGGAATAATGCATGTCAAAAGTAATTATGATTCAAGGCACGATGTCAAATGCAGGAAAAAGTCTGCTTGCGGCAGGACTTTGCCGTATTTTTAAGCAGGATGGCTATCGGGTGGCACCGTTTAAGTCACAAAACATGGCATTAAACTCCTTTATTACAAAGGATGGCTTTGAGATGGGACGTGCTCAGGTAGTTCAGGCAAGAGCAGCAGGGATAGAGCCATCAGTTTATATGAATCCAATTTTATTAAAGCCAGTAAGTGACATGGGGTCACAGGTGATTGTAAATGGAAAGCCAGTCTCCAATATGCCGGCACGAAAATATTTTGCCTACAAAAAGCAACTGATTCCTGATATTATTCATGCTTTTAAAAAGCTAGAGGAACAGGCAGATATCATCGTAATCGAGGGTGCAGGAAGTCCGGCTGAGATTAATTTAAAGGCAGATGATATAGTCAACATGGGTTTAGCAAAGCTTGTAGGTGCACCTGTGCTTTTAGCTGGTGATATCGACAGAGGCGGAGTGTTTGCTCAGCTTCTTGGTACTCTTATGCTTCTTGAGCCAGATGAAAAAGAGCTGGTAAAGGGTCTTATCATCAATAAATTCAGAGGAGATAAGACAATTTTAGATCCAGGAATTGTGATGCTTGAAGAGCGTGGTAATGTGCCTGTGGCAGGCGTCATTCCATATATGAAGGTGGCAATCGAAGAGGAAGACAGCCTAAGTGAAAAGCTAGAGCAAAGCCAAAAGGGACTGATTGATCTTGCAGTAATTCGTCTTCCGCGAATGTCAAATTATACCGATTTTGATGTGTTTGAGCAGCTTTCGGGAGTAAGCGTGCGCTACGTACATAATGTAAGAGAGCTAGAAACACCAGACTGCATTTTCCTTCCAGGAAGCAAAAATACAATTGGTGATCTTTTGTGGATGCGTCAAAGCGGAATAGAGGCAGCAGTTAAAAAGCTTTCAAAAACGACACCGGTGATTGGTATATGCGGAGGATTTCAGATGCTTGGTGAGTCGATTGCTGATCCATTTGGCATCGAGCAGGGAATGGATGCGCCGGGAATGGGACTTCTTCCGATTCAGACGACTCTCACAAAAGAAAAGACGAGATTACAGGTGACAGGAACAATTGATCATTTGAGTGGAGTCTGGTCCTGCTTAAATGGCAGTCCATATGAGGGTTATGAGATTCATATGGGAAAGTCAACAGCCGTCAATGCTGCAAGCTCAAAAGAGAAAAAAGTAGGTCAGTCCCCAAAGCAGCCATCTAGTGATCTTCCAACTGTGGTATGCAGCGAGAATGGTATGGTGTGCGGCAGCTATGTCCATGGTCTGTTTGATGAAGGCGATCTTGCATGGAAGCTTGTAAAGATGCTTGCAGACAAAAAGAATGTGACATTAGAGGCATTGCAGAGTGGCTTTGATTATAAAAAGTTTCAGGAGTCACAATATGATTTATTGGCAGACACCATTCGCCAGCATATGGACATGGATTTTGTATACAGCATTTTACGGGAAGCAAAAATTTAACTTGCGCTGAAAGAAAGGATTAAAGTCATCTATATATGGAAGCAATTAAGTTTTTAAGAGAAAAATATAAAATTACACCGCCGGATCAATCAATGTATGATGCAGTAAAAGCAAACTGGGATGGAGTGGCAAAGCCGCTTGACGGGCTAGGCTGGTTCGAGCATGTTATATCACAGATTGGTGCTATAGAGGATAGCACCAATGTATGTATTTCTAAGAGGGCAGTTATTGTGATGTGCGCTGATAATGGCATTGTTAGGGAAGGCATCAGTCAGTCAGGACAGGAAGTTACGCTTGCCGTTGCACAGTCAATGGGAAGGCGTGAATCGAGCGTTTGCCGTATGGCATCAGCATCACATACAGATGTTATTCCAGTAGATATTGGAATAGCTGCTTCATGTAAAATAGATGGTGTGTTAGATGAAAAAATTGCCTGTGGTACGCGAAACTTTGCAAAAGAGCCTGCCATGACAGAAAAAGAGACATTAGATGCGATTGATACAGGTGTGCGCCTTGTAAAGCAGTGTAAGGAAAATGGCTATCAGATACTCGCAACAGGAGAGATGGGTATAGGAAATACGACAACAAGCAGTGCAGTGACAGCGGCACTTCTTCATAGGTTAGCCAGTGAGACAGCAGGAAGAGGAGCTGGATTAAACGACAAGGGGTTAAGCAGAAAAAAACAGGTCATTCAAGAGGCAATTGACAGATACGATCTATATAAGGCAGATGCATTTACGGTGCTTCAGACTGTTGGCGGCTTTGATATTGCAGGTTTGACAGGAGTTTTTATAGGAGGTGCAATGTATCATGTGCCTATTGTTTTGGACGGTCTAATAAGCGGTGCAGCAGCACTTCTTGCAAAGCGTATTATTCCTGGTACAGAGCATTTTATGATAGCATCTCATCTGGGAAAAGAACCGGCGGCAAAGGCAATTTTAAAAGAAATAGGGATCAAGCCAGTCATCCATGGAGATCTGGCGCTTGGCGAAGGAACAGGTGCAGTTATGGTATTTTCGCTTCTTGATCTTGCAATGTCAGTATATAATGGTCGTACAGATTTTTCACGTCTGGAGATGGCACCATATGAACGTCTTAGTTAAAAAGGAAAGGCAAATAAAATGATTTATCTTGTAACAGGCGGAAGCGGCAGCGGAAAATCAGCCTATGCAGAGTCATTGCTGTCTGGGTTTGAAAATATCAGAAGCCACTATTATATTGCCACGATGCAGGTATATGGAGAAGAAGGCAAAAAAAGGGTAGAGCGCCATAGAAGGCTGCGTGCAGGAAAAGGGTTTATTACATCAGAGCAGACGGTGCAGATTGAACAGGCATTGAAAAAATTTAAAGACAGTGATAAGATGTCATATGCAGCACTTGTTGAATGTGTGTCTAATCTTACTGCCAATGAAATGTTCGACGAAAATGGACAGCGAAGCGAGGACGAAGTTGTAAGGCGTGTTGTGTCTGGATTAAAAGTGCTGTCACAGTCAGTGCGTGAGCTTGTCATTGTGACAAACAATGTGTTTGACGATGGAATCACATATGATGAATCTACAATGGCTTATATACGTGCACTGGCGCGCATAAATATTGAGCTTGCTGCGTGGGCAGATGAGGTCACGGAAGTTGTGGCGGGCTGCCCTGTCATGTGGAAAAAGTAAGATGATCATAAAAATAGAGTAATTAACAGAGGATTATAAAAATGAATCTATGTAAAAAAATCGGAAAATCAATTGCAATTGCTTTTTCTATGTATTCCAAAATTCCTATGGTGCAGTTTGAGTGGAAGGAAGAAGATATGCGCTATTCAATGTGTTTCTTTCCTCTTGTTGGAATTGTAATAGGACTGTTATCATGGTGCTGGTGGCTTTTTTGCCAGCAATTTGGCATTGGAAAAATGTGTTTTGCATTTGTTGGCCTGGCAATCATTCTTTTGGTGACAGGCGGTATTCATATGGATGGCTATATGGATACGATGGATGCGCTTCATTCTTATGGAAGCCGCGAGAAAAAGCTAGAAATCTTAAAGGATTCTCATATTGGTGCATTTGCCGTGATTATGACTGTTCTTTATGTGCTGATAGCAGCAGGTGCATATTCTGAGATTAAAAATTACTCAGTTATGGCATCATTTTGCGGTTCATATTTTTTGTCACGTATTTTTAGTGCAATTGCAGTTGTCTCGTTTCCGTGTGCAAAAAAAGAAGGAACGCTGTATATGTTTGCAGATGCGGCACAGGAGAAAATAGTAAAGAGAAGCCTGTATGCAGAGTTAGCGTTTTGCGTATTATGGCAAATTTTGATGAATCCAAAGGCAGGTATTATGCAGCTTATATGTGCTTTGGCAGTGTTTGGCTATTACTATTATAAGAGCAAAAAGGAATTTGGCGGCATCACAGGTGATCTCGCCGGATATTTTGTAACACTGTGTGAGGGTGCGCTGATGGTTATGGCGGCAATTGCCTGCTTATAAGAAAGGACATTTTCATGGAACTATATATAGGCGGTTTCGCACAAGGAAAGCTTGAATATGTGAAGCGTAGATACAACGAAAATCAAAAGACAGAGAAGCTTTTTGTAAAGGTGATTGACTGCGCAGATCCACATTATAAAAAAATGCTTTTAGAAACAGAATGTGATGTATTAATTTTAAATCATCTTCATCTGTGGGTTAGGGATTTATTAGATGAAGGTATGGAGGAAGAGAAAATACAGACGACAATTCTTTCTTGGATTAAGAGTAATCCTGATGCAATTGTAATTTGTGATGAACTTGGAAACGGTATTGTGCCGATAAAAAAGCAAGAGCGCATCTGGCGTGAGCAGACAGGGCGGCTTATGATAGAGCTTGCAAAGCAGGCAGAAAGGGTGGAACGTATATTATGTGGACTGGGACAGCGGCTGAAATGACAATCACACTTTATATTATCCGCCATGGGGCCACGAAGTCCAACAAGCGTCACGCCTATCTTGGAAATACAAACGAGCCATTATCAAATGAAGGAGGAGAGCAGATTATTTTTTATAATGAAGCTGGAAGATATCCAAAAGAAAAAGATAATCTTCTTATTTTCTCAAGTCCAATGCTTCGATGCCTTCAGACAAAGGATATTTTGTATCCGGATACAAGAGCTATTTTACTTCCTGAATGGAAGGAAATTGACTTTGGACGCTTTGAAGGAAAAAATTATCAGGATTTAAATGGAGATCCTGATTATCAGCGCTGGATAGATAGCGGCGGTGTGACTGCATTTCCTGGTGGAGAAAGCCGTGATGAATTTGTGAAAAGATCAATGGCAGGACTTGAATGGTGTATAGAATGTATGGAAGATTATAAACAAAAAAGTGCAGTCTGTATTGTTCACGGCGGTACGATCATGGCTATAATGAGCAGTCTTACAGGCGGTGATTATTATGACTATCAGGTAAAAAATGGTCAGGGCTATGAAATTGAGCTGTCGATAAAAAACAACAATGTGCAGTTAGAAAAACTGACACCAATTGCAATGGAAGAGGCAGAGGAAAAAGACAAATGACAATAACATTACATATGCTGGCATTTGTCAGCGGTTTTTTGCTTGACTGTTTATTTGGTGATCCATACTGGATGCCGCATCCTGTGCGGTTTATGGGAAATCTTATTAGTTTTCTTGATAAAAAGCTTATGGGAGAAAAGCATAAGGGTGAAGAAAAAAAGGCCGATGCCCCAAATGGTGCAGACGTAAAAGATGATGCAACAATACGAAGTGAGCGCAGAAAAGGAATACTTCTTGTAATCTGTGTGTTGGCAGCGACAGCTATTGCCTCGGGAATCATCTTTTTGGGAGCTTACGCAATTCACCCAATTGCTGGTTTTGTAGTCGAAGCAATTATGACATATCAGATTTTAGCGGCAAGATGTCTGCAAAAAGAGAGCACAAAGGTATACACCGCATTGAAAAAAAATGATCTTTTAGGTGCACGATATGCTGTTTCCATGATTGTAGGACGAGATACAAATGTCTTAGATGAGGCAGGTGTGGCGCGTGCTGCAGTAGAGACAGTGGCAGAGAGTACATCTGATGGTGTGATTGCGCCTATGCTTTACACGGCACTTGGCGGCCCAGTGCTTGGCATGATTTACAAAGCAGTCAATACGATGGATTCAATGGTAGGCTATAAAAGCAGCCGTTATCTGTATTTTGGCCGTGCAGCAGCAAAATTAGATGATGTCATCAATTGGATTCCGGCAAGAATCAGTGCACTTCTTTTAATTGCAGGAAGCGCTTTTCTTAGTGTGACTAGGATTTTCAGCAAAGAAAAAGCAGTATATAATACTAAAGATGCATGGCATATCTGGAGAAGAGATGCAAAAAAGCATGCGAGTCCAAATGCCGGACATACAGAAGCTGCATGCGCAGGTGCACTTGGCATTCGTCTGGCAGGTGACACCATTTATGGCAGTAAAGTCATTAAAAAGCCATATATCGGTGATGATAAAAGGGCAGTTTTGCCAGAGGATATCTGCCGGTGCAATTATCTGATGTATGCGGCTGCAGTTCTTGGAGAGGTAATCTGCGTAATATTGATGATATTGCTAAATTTCATAGGATAACAATCTGGTATCAAAGGGGGCAAAAATGGACAAGCATACAGAAAAAAGCGTACACGGCGGAGATGTATATCGTAATCAGGTAGAGCTTGATTTTTCAGTAAACATAAATCCATTTGGCATGCCAGATGGTGTTAAAAAGGCACTTGGCGATGCTATTTTTTTATGCACTCAATATCCAGATGAAAAAGTTTCAAAGCTTAGTGAAGCAATGGCGAAAAAGCTTGATGTGCCGCAGGAATGTATTCTATTTGGAAATGGTGCATCAGAGCTTTTTGTGGCGATTATCCATGCAAGAAAGCCAAAGACTGTACTTGTGCTTGCACCGTCCTTTTCAGGCTATGAGCACTCAGCAGCATGTGAGGACTGTCAGGTGCGCTATTATTATCTGAAAAAAGAAGATAATTTTGAACTGACAGAGCATTTTTTGCAGGAATTGATAAGACAGATAAAAGCGCACGAAGCGCCAGATTTGATTTTTCTTGCAAATCCAAATAATCCAACAGGAGTATGTATTTCATTTGATATTATCTCACAGATTGTTTTTCTTTGCTGTGAACATAGAATTACATTGGTGATTGACGAATGTTTTATTGAATTTACGAAGCGTCAAAATGAAAGCCTTATAAAAACTGCGATTCATTCACAGTATTTGATTGTTGTGCGTGCATTTACAAAGATATACGGGATACCGGGTGTGCGCCTAGGCTATCTGGCGGCATCTGAAAAAATGGTAGAATGTTTGAAAAGACAGCTCCCGGAGTGGAATGTATCGCTCTTAGCACAGTATGCGGGAGCAGCGGCACTACAGGAAGATGAGTTTGTACAGAAAACATCAGAATATGTAGAAAAACAGAGGGAATACCTTACAGAAAAGCTTCGTTTACTCGGTCTTACTGTGTGGCAGGGAGAGGCAGATTATTTGCTTTTTTATTCAGAGAAGAATCTATATGAAATGCTGCTAAAGAAAAAAATGCTGATTCGGGACTGCAGTAATTATAAAGGACTTGAATCAGGGTATTATCGCATTGCAGTAAAAAAACAAGAGGAAAATGATCGTTTAATAGCTGCATTAGAAGAAGTACTGTCAGACGAGAATATAAAATAAAACACCGCTATTGTCGGGGAAAACAGGGAGGAAATAAAAAATGGGAATAACGGCGAAAGGAAAGAAAAATGCAGGTTTGCTGACAGAAGGTTCAATAGCAAAGGGAATTTTATCATTTGCTATTCCATTATTTTTAGGCCAGCTATTGCAGCAGTTTTACAATGTGGCAGATGCATGGGTTGTAGGAAATTTTGCAGATAACGATTCATTTGCAGCAGTCAGCTCAGCAGGAAATCTAACCTTTTTAATTATTGGATTTTTCAATGGAATTGCCATTGGAGGCGGCGTTGTTATTTCAAAATATTTTGGTGCACGTGATGAAAAAAGCGTGGAAGTTGCCATTCATACAAACTTTTTATTTGGACTTATCGCATCAGCCCTTTCTACAATTGTAGGACTTATTTTGATTCCAGTTTTGCTTCGTCTGATGCAGACACCAGAGAATGTGCTTCCGGCATCACTATTGTATCTGCGTGTATATTTCGCAGGCGTATCAACTATTATCATGTATAATATTGGTATGTCAATCATGAGAGCGCTTGGTGACAGCCTTCATCCGCTGTATTATCTGTTTATTTCATCTGTAATCAATGTAGTGCTTGATTTATTATTTGTTGCTGTGTTCCACTGGGGTGTAGGCGGTGCAGCAGCGGCAACAATCATTGCGCAGGGTGTAAGTGCAGTAATGTGCATTTATCGTATGTGTAAAATGGAGGGAGTTGCACGTCTTGATTTTAAAAAGCTTCACTATAATGGTTCTATGATGCATGAGGTAATAACACAGGGTCTTCCGACAGGTATTCAAAATTCTGTTATCAGTATTGGAAATATCGTTATTCAGAAAAATATCAATTCATTTGGATCATTTGCAATGGCCGGTGTTGGTGCATATAGTAAGCTTGAGGGATTTGCATTTCTCCCAATTACCTGTATGTCTATGGCACTTCCTACATTTATCAGCCAAAATCTTGGCGCGAAGGAGTATAACCGTGCAAAGAAGGGTGCTGTATTTGGAATTATCACAGGCGTCGCTGTGGCAGAGTTGATTGGAATTGGCTTCTATATTGGAATTGAGCCGCTTCTTCGTTTCTTTGTAGATGAGGAACAATCCGTTTCATATGGAGAAATGCATGCGCATGTGACAACGCTGTTTTTCTGCCTGCTTGCTTTCTCACATTGTGCAGCAGGTGTTCTTCGAGGCTGTGGAAAATCAATCATTCCTATGGCAGCAATGCTCGCCTTCTGGTGTGGACTTAGAATCGTCTATGTGACAACAGCACTGGAGTTTATACCAAAATTTACAATGATCAGCTGGGCTTACCCGCTGACCTGGAGCTGCAGCAGCATTGTATTTTTACTGTTTTTAATTTTCTCAGATTGGACGCATGCATTTGAAAAAAAGGCGGCAAAGAGCAAAGTAATTAAATAAAAAAAGCACAGGTACAAGGCATCTGCCTTGTACCTGTGTTTTTTATTTGATGTCTTTGATATCGTAAGGAGTGCTTTGGTAAACATAGAAATTTAGCCAATTAGAATATAAGAGCTGTCCTGTAGAGCGCCAGGTGACAACTGGTGCCTTTGTCGGATCATCATCTGGAAAATAGTTGATTGGAAGATCAACGCTTGTAAGACCTTTTTCCATGTCACGATTATACTCAAGTGCAAGAGTATTGGCATCATATTCGGCATGACAGGTGACAAAGAACTGTCTGCTGTCTTTTGTCTTAGCAATGGCAAGACTGCCTTCTTTTGTAAGAGCCATTATCTCAAGCTCTGGTACGGCTGCTACATCAGAAACATTCACATCTGTTGCGCGGGAATGAGGTGCAAGAAATTCATCATTAAAACCGCGAAATAACGGTGATGTCTTCTTTAAAATCTGATGTGGAAAGATGCCAAACAGTTTCTTGTCAAGATCAAATTTTTTAATGCCGTAGTGATAGTAGAGTCCGGCATAAGCTCCCCAACACAGATGGAATGTACAGTGAACGTGTGTCTTTGTCCATTCCATGATTTTGCAGACCTCATCCCAGTAGGCAGTTTCTTCATATGGCACATAGTCAAGCGGTGCACCAGTGATAATCATGCCGTCATAACGGCGATCCTTGATCTGGTCAAAGGTGTAGTAAAACTGTTTTAAATGTTCAGGGTCTGTGTGTGTGGAAGTGTAGCTTGCTGTCTGTAAAAAGTCAACACATATCTGAAGTGGTGTGTTGGAGAGCTTACGCAGAAGCTGTGTTTCAGTAATAATTTTTGTTGGCATCAGATTCAAAATCAAAACATTAAGCGGACGTATATCCTGATGCATCGCACGGTGTTCCGTCATAACAAATATATTTTCAGCTTCCAGTATGGCATGAGCTGGAAGCGAATCGGGTATTCGAATAGGCATAACAAATTTTCTCCTCTCAAATGATTAACATCAAAATAGTAGCGCAGTTTGGAGGAAAAGTCAATGGTATGAAAGCCCTTCACCTTCGGGCTTTGCCGCAATATTGACTTATCCATGAACAGTAATCAATGGTTTCGTCGACGAACCAGTTTCGTTGCAGCTCACTGGACAAGACACAGGCAGAATGGTATAATGGCATAAAAACAGGAAGAAATACCTGAAAGAATATCGACAGAAGAAAGGAAAACAGATGGAACTAAAATGTACGCTGCAATATTCAAATCCCCATGTTATAAGGCAGATTGCGGTACCAGAAAAAATCACCCTACAGCAATTGTATAGGGTGATTTGTGTATGTGCGGATATGGATACACTTGGTGTTGACACCTTATTTTTTAAAGATGGAGTTCAATTAAAGAAAACACAACAAGTTGATGAAATTATGCTTAGTGAGTCTGTGCCTGATTCAGAAAAAATGTTGTCATGTATCGTTAAAAAAAATGATAAAGTATGCTGGGAGTGGCGTATTGAACTTGTTTCAAAAGAAAACAGACTTTCTGACGAAAAAACAGTCCAATATCCAATACTACTGCGTTTTCAGGGAACAAATATTGGAAATGGGAGAAAAGAAGTAGCAGAATTTAATCGCTATTCAAATAGCTGGTACAGCTTACAGGATTTGCAGGTTCAGAAACAGTCTGTTAATTTAAAGCTTAATTTACTTTTTAGTGAGTTTGGGGTATCGAAAGAAAATCATGCATCTGGTAAAAAAGGTATTGAACTTGATTCGTCCACACTTTTGCAGATGAAAAGTTGTTTGGACAGTTTAAAGCAAATGAGGGTAGATGAGCTAAAAGAAATTGAAAAAAATTTAGATATGAACCATCCGACCAATATTCAAAAGGAAAAAAGAGCTGAACTAATCTTGCAGGATTATATAGAAAAAACTGATGTCATGTTACATATTTTTGAACAGATTAGTTTGACTGAATTTGATGTATTTTTAAAACTGTATGCTTCAGGTGGAACGGTTTCAAGAAGTATCGAAGATTGTTTGGAATATAAAACGTTAGAGAAATACGGATTGGTTTCTATTGATGTAGATTATAGCGGTTCTATCACAGTTGATATGAGTATTGAACTTGCAATGGGAGCAGGCAAATTTATGAAAGAGCCAGAAAAAAGTTCGCTTCGAAATTTTCAGGTTGTACAGGCTGTAATTGCTGCATGCGTGAATCTATACGGATTTGCCAGTTATTGGCACTACAGTGCGTTAATTGATGCCAATTATAAAAAAATCATAGCGCAAGAGGCAAAAAAACAATATTGGGATATGTTTGCTGAACGGGCAAAAGAAGGACGATGGCGATATATGTGGTCAAGTGTCTCAAATGTATTTTTTAAACCTACAAGTGACCAGGATTGGATCATACAGCAGGTGAAAAAGAACTTTGAGGAGATTCCTTATTATATACCAGGTGGAGAGGAGATAAAATTACTGCAGTTTGATGGAATTGATTATTCTCTGCCTGGTTATAAGATGTTTTTTTCTGTGTTGGTCGATAACTGCAGGAGCTTTGAAGATGAAAATAAATTAGTCACAGAGATGATGCTGAAATGTATTAATGGTGAGAGTCCAAGGAAGGTGGTATATAATTACAGACATTGTTTTATAAAAGGAACAGCCAGTGTGAAAATTTTAGGAGATGCACTTGAAAAGCTAGAGGCAACGATCCGGCGTCCACAATATTATGGTCATACGAAGAATGAGTTTATGCATCTTACAGGAGGAATAACAAAGTGAGTTATAATATAAAAAATGCACTTGCGGACTTCAAAAAAGAAGATTTGGCAGATGGAATGATCGATATATTGAAGGATAGCAAAAGGACATTGGAGAAAACAAAGGAAAATGGATTTTTAAAGCTAAGCTTAAAAATGCAGAGAACAAGCACTTACAATGCAGTAGTTTGGCTTGATGAGAAAAATGGTGAGCTTGTAAAGACAGCTTGCAGGTGTGGTCATTTTCAAAAACAATATTTTTGCTGTGAGCATGTGGCAGCGGTGGTGATGCAGTATATTGTAGAGATATATGGTCAAGACGTGGTTAAGCAGTCTGAGATTTTTCCTTTAATGCTTCAGAAAACAAATGTAGAAGATCCATTTATTCCGGGTATTTTAAAAAGCACCGATGAGGAAATGATGGAAATTCTAAAAGAGAACTTCTTTAAAAAGCGGGCATTGCCAGTTGAACAGAATATAAAACAGCCGCTTTCAATACAGGCAAAATGCTGCATTGGTGAATGCAAGGATGGTCTTTTATTGGAGCTTCGTGTTGGTGAGACGAGAACGTATGTAATACGAGATCTGAATGAGTTCTTTTATAAGTGGACAGAGAAAAAAACAATTGAGTTAGGAAAATATATAAAATTTATTCCGGATAAAAATCTGTTTGACGAAAACGGGCGTAAAATTATTCAGTTTTTCTTAGAGGAATATTTAACAGAAAAGGCTTCTGGAAGGACAAATTATTCTTATTATGCTTCGGCTAGTCAGCAGGCAAGATCTGTTTCCATTTTTGGAAGCCGCATTGATTCCTTTATGGATACTATTGCTGCAAATGGCGTATATTTGCTTTCAGATGAAAAGAAAAATATTTTTTATGATGAGCAGTTCTATAGTCCTAAGATCAAAGTTGCAAAACTTACATATGGAGCGACTGTGATGGCTGAGCGATATCATATTTTATGTGAGAGTCTTGAGTATAGCTATGTCTTGTCAGGTGATACCATATATCGTATGAAAAAACCAGAGATGGCTGTACAGAAGATTCTTGAACTGTGCCAGAGTAAGAAAGAGCTTTTTATATCAGATAAGGATCTGCCAGCAGTCACAAGAGATGTGTTATCAAATCTTAAAGACGCGGCAGTAATCACCTATACTGGCATGGATCCTGATAAATATCTGCCTCCAAAGCCGACAATTGCTTTGTACCTCGATTCTCCGCAGGAAAATATGATTACATGTGATGTGGCAGCCATTTATGGTGAGAAAAAGTATCATGTTTATGGAAAGGAGCGTTACAGCCAAAAGCGAAACTTCACAGAGGAGCATAGATTAGCAGAGATAATCCAGATGTACTTTAATGCGTTCGATCAGGAAAAGAGCCTTCTAGTCTATTCTGGTGATGAGGGAGATATTTTCACATTTCTTTCTCAGGTGATTCCAAAGCTGCAAAAATATGGCGATATTTATGTGACAGATTCAATGAAGAAGCTTCGAGTTGTTCCGTCAGCCAGTTTTCAGGTTGGAGTTTCAGTATCAGGCGGCCTTCTTGAGATGTCTATGGCATCAAATCAGTTTAACAAGGAAGAGCTTGCTGAAATTTTCTCATCGTATGACAGAAAAAAGAAATACCATCGATTGAAAAATGGCGCATTTATCACCTTTAATAAAGAACAAAAGCAGGTAATGTCTGCTCTATTAGATGTGATGAAAAATTATGCCGATAAAAAAAATCCTGATACGATCAAGATGCCGCTTTTTAGGGCACTTTATCTTGATGAACTGCTTGCAGAAAAAGAGTCAGTTGAACTTAAGAAAAATCGTGAATATCGAAAGCTAATTGGAAAGATGAGAAGCTATGAAAACGGTGATTATGAAGTACCGCAGTCACTTGAAGCAGTACTTCGAGAATATCAGCGAGACGGCTTTTACTGGATTAAGACATTAAAAGAAAATGGCTTTGGCGGTATTTTAGCTGATGATATGGGTCTTGGAAAGACTCTTCAGATATTGGCATTTCTTTTATCAGAAAAGGAACAGGGAAAAGTGGGAGACGAGCTTCGCACATTAATAGTTGCTCCAGCCTCACTTGTTTATAACTGGAAAAAGGAAGTCGAGCGCTTTACACCGCAGCTGTCAGTATGTGTGATGGCAGGAACTGCACATGAGAGAAAGGAGCTTATTAAAAATCAGACAAGCAATGTAGATGTGTGGATTACATCATATGATCTGTTAAAACGCGATATCGAGCTGTATCAGGATATTGTATTTGCAAATGAGATTATTGATGAGGCACAGTATATTAAGAATCAGACAACACACGCAGCAAAATCAGTGCGTCTTGTAAACAGCAGTTTTCGCATGGCACTTACAGGTACACCGATGGAAAACCGCCTAAGTGAGCTTTGGAGTATCTTTGACTATCTGATGCCTGGATTTTTGTATGGATACACGCGTTTTAGAAGTGAAATAGAGACGCCAATTGTTTCTGACAAGGATGAAGATGCGATGACACGTCTTCGCGCTATGATTCATCCATTTATCCTTCGCCGACTGAAAAAGGATGTATTAAAGGAGCTTCCGGAAAAACAGGAGGAGATCGTCACAGTTGCACTTTCAGGTGAACAAAAAAAGCTTTATCAGGCACATTCACAGAGATTGAAAATGTTTCTTGAGGATCAAAACGATGAGGATTTTGCACAGAATAAGCTTCAGATTCTTGCTGAGCTGACAAAGCTTCGTCAACTTTGCTGCGGACCAGAGCTTCTTTTGGAAAATTATAAGGGTGAAAATGCAAAGCTTGAAACATGTATTGAACTTATTACACAGGCTATTGCCGGAGGTCATAAGATTCTACTATTCTCTCAATTTACGTCCATGCTGGATCTTATTGGCGAGGAATTAAAAAAAGCAAAAATAGATTATTATCGCATTGATGGAAGCGTAAAAAAAGAGGCGCGCATGGAGATGGTGGAGCAATTCCAAAATCCAAAAAATCAAGTATCAGTGTTTTGCATTTCATTAAAAGCTGGAGGTACTGGACTAAATCTGACTGCAGCAGATATTGTAATTCATTATGATCCATGGTGGAATAAGGCAGCTCAGAATCAGGCGACTGATCGTGCACATCGAATTGGACAAAAACATGCAATTAATGTCTATCAGCTGATAGCAGAGGAAACAATTGAGCAAAAAATTTGTGAACTTCAGCAGGTAAAAGAAGATCTGGCTGAGGAGGTTCTTTCAGGCGAGGGTATCAGCAGCACTCAGTTTAATAAAGATGAAATTATGAATTTGTTAGAAAAATAAACCGTTTATTCGGACAAAAAGGATAGAAAAATACATTTTTTAGCAGTTGTGCTACATTGACAGGCCTACTTTTTGTATGAATTTACGTACATTGTGAAAAAGGCTTGCACAACATCACCTTTTTTGCTATGATAATAATAAGTATGGAGTCAAAAGACTGGTCAGAATAGGGGGGAGATCGATGGATATCCGATGCAAAAGGTGTCTGCTTCGAGAAATGGCAAATGAAGATATGTATCACAGGATACAGCGAACGATTGACGCGATTCCTCCTAAACTTCGGTGCTCAAAAGGGGAGTACGATGCACGTCTTGAATTATGCAAGGAGTGCGAAAAATTGATTGGTGGTATGTGCCGTGTGTGTGGCTGCTTTGTAGAAGTAAGAGCTGCCAAAAAAAGCGAACATTGTCCGGGAATACCGCGCCGTTGGGATGGGCTGCAACTTTAGGCTTAATATCGGCAAATTTTTGTCACAACTTGCTGCCTTGCAGCAGAAACGGAGGAAATTATAATAATGAAAGAAACAGTAATGCAGTTTGGTGAAGGTGGATTTTTACGCGGTTTTGTTGATTACTTCTTCAAGAAGCTGAATGATGCCGGGGTGTATGAAGGAAAGGTTGTTGTAATTCAGCCAATCGATAAGGGTATGGTAAATATGCTTAACGATCAGAATTGCGAATATAACCTGTACTTAAGAGGACTTCAGAACGGTAAGGAAGTTATCGAGCATACTCATGTTGATGTTATCTCAAGAGGTATCAATCCATATGAGGATTTTGATGCATACATGGCATTGGCTGAGAACCCAGATCTTCGTGTAATCGTATCTAACACCACTGAGGCTGGTATTGAGTATCTTGGAACTGAGAAGTTAGATGACAAGCCGGCTAAGTCATATCCTGCAAAGCTGACTCAGTTCTTATACAAGAGATTTCAGACAGGTTTAAAGGGATTTATTCTTCTTCCATGTGAGCTGATCGATCACAATGCAGACACCTTAAAGGAGTGTGTATTAAAGTATGCAGATCTGTGGGAGTTAGGAGATGAGTTTAAAAACTGGCTGCTGTCTGAAAACGATTTCTGCAACACCTTAGTAGACCGTATCGTTACTGGCTATCCAAGAGCAGAGGCTGCTGATATCTGCAAGGAATTAGGCTACACCGATAACCTGATTGATACTGCTGAGATCTTCCATCTGTGGGTAATTCAGGGTCATCACGAGGACGAGCTGCCATTCAACAAGGCTGGCTACAACATCGTATGGACTGATGACGTTGCACCATATAAGAAGAGAAAGGTTCGTATCTTAAACGGCGGACATACATCTATGGTACTTGGCGCTTACCTGTATGGCCTTGAGACAGTAGGCGAGTGCTTAAAGGATGAGACAGTAAGCAGCTACTTAAAGCACTGCATCTTCGAGGAGATCGTTCCAACTCTTGGAAATACTCAGACCGATATCGATTTCGGAAAGGCTGTTTTAGAGCGTTTCGCAAATCCGTTCATCCGTCACATGTTACTGTCTATCGCACTGAATTCTGTAAGTAAGTTCCAGGTTCGTGTACTTCCAACCATTCTTGAGCATAAAGAGAAGTTTGGAAAATATCCGGAAGGTCTTGTAATGTCTATGGCAGCATTGATTGCATTCTATCGTACCGATAAGGCAAACGATGGTGCAGAGATCATGGAGTTTATGAAGACTGCAAGCGTAGAGGATATCATGAAGAGAGAGGACTACTGGCATGCAGATCTGACCGAGATGATTCCGATGGTACAGAAGTACTACGATGTAATCGAGAAGGATGGCATGAAGGCAGCTTACGATTTAGTATTAAATAAATAATCACAAAGCAGCCGGACCAATTTATGGTTCGGCTGTATGCCGTAAAGCGGTGCAAAACGGCAGAATGCGAACAGAAAGGCATATAGAATTTATGAAAACTTACATTCAGATTAATCCACAGGATAATGTCTGTGTTGCACTGGCTCCTATTTCAGCTGGTACACAGATAAACGCAGGCACGACCGTGACCACACTAGAGGATATTCCGCAGGGCCATAAGATTGCACTTGCTGATATCAAAGAAGGTGAAAAGGTCATCAAGTATGGCTTCCCGATTGGTGTGGCAAAGCAGG
>NZ_JAXWCK010000017.1:0-12794 GCF_037349415.1 Anthropogastromicrobium sp. | reverse complement strand
AGGCATACCATCGAAGCAATCTATGATTGGAGATAAATATACTTTTCCTTCTCCATTGGCTTCAGTGCCTGTCCCCGGCAAAAATGAGAACCGGGAAAAGATGTTGCGTCAGATAAGAAAAAAGTGCCTGTCCCCGGCAAAAAAGTAAAAACTTTATAAAAGTTCTATAAACAAAAGTTTACATTTTGCACAGAGGAGACTGAGCAGCAGCACGAGACAAACAGTGCCTGTCCCCAGCAAAAAAATATAATAAAAACAGTGCCTGTCCCCGGCAAAAATGGGAGCTGGAACCAATGTGCAGGAGCGTTTGATCGCTGTGCATCATTTAGATGTGGGCTGGAGACCAGCAGATCTAACTCAACGAAATGGTCGTATCATCCGACAGGGAAATACCAACCCAGTTGTCCAAATCTACAACTATGTAACAGAAGGCACATTCGACGCATATTTGTGGCAGATGCTGGAAAATAAACAAAGGTTTATCGGTCAGATCATGACAAGCAAGTCACCAGTGCGCTCATGCGAGGATGTAGATGAGCAAGTATTGAGCTATGCAGAAGTCAAGGCATTGTGTGCCGGAGATAGTCGTATAAAAGAAAAGATGGACTTAGAAGTAGAAGTTGCAAAGCTGCGAATGTTGAAATCAGAGTACCAGTCCACGCAATATCAGTTGGAAGATCGGCTGCTGAAACGATATCCAGAGCAAATCAAGAAGAAAGAAGCACAGATTGCAGGAATCAAAGCAGATCAAAAAACAGCAGAGCAGTATCCAAAATCAGAGAATGTTTTTTGTGGAATTGAGGTGTTTGGTAAAGAATACACAGATAAAAAAGAGGCCGCAAAAGCTTTGCTGAAAGCAGGAATGGCTTTTACAAACAGTAATTCAGAGCAGATCGGTGCATACCGTGGCTTTGAGCTGCATCGAAGCTATAACATAGCGAGTGATGAAATTCAACTGGAAATTCAAGGACAGATTTGCTATACGTTTCCATTCTTCAAAACAGATTGGGTGAATTTATCTAAGCTGGATACGGTGTTGGACAAACTGCCCGAAGTATTAAAAGAAGAGCAACAAAAACTTGATATGCTGTATCAGCAGATGGGCGATACACAAAAGCAGTTAAGCCAGCCTTTTCCGCAGGAAGAAGCTCTGAGAGAAAAGACAAAACGATTAGAAGAGTTGACAGCGGAGTTGGATATGGACTCATCAACAAAAACAAACTCAGCTGAGGAGATAATAAAGACAGGGTATCAGAAACAGACAGAAAATACACCATTGAAGCAATTGAGGTGTTCACATCTTCGGCAGAAAAGAGCGGAAATAAAGGCAGGAATGGAATATTGATAAGTAAGTTAACTTCTGGACAATTTGTCCAGAAGTTATAAAGATAAGTGGTAGAAAAATTTGTAAAGATGTGGTATAATACTTTTGCTTGTGAGTGACAAATCGGAATTTGACGAGGTGTATATTTATGATTATTACATTGGAAACAAGAACTGCTGATTCGGTTCGAACCTATTTTGAAAAAGCAAATAGACCCGAAATCAAGCAGGTATTACCTCAAAAGGCAAAAACAGTTGAAGAAGCATTGGCGGACTATGAGGAAACCTTGTTGCCGAATGCAACAAGCTTCGGTCAGACAGTGTATGTCGATGGAAAGTATGTCGGTGATGTTTGGTGCTATTGCATTGATATGGATGATGAACCAAACTGTATGCTTAGTTTCTGCATTTTTGAATTGGAATATTGGTCTAAGGGCATTGCTACATCGGCTGTAAATATGTTTATTAAGAATGTTTGTGAGCGGTACAATGTGAAAACCATCGGTGCATTTACCTTTGCACACAACAATGCTTCCATAAGAGTTTTGGAAAAGAACGGTTTTGTAGTTATAGAAGAATTTGAAGAAGATGGAGTTTTGTCAAAGTATCTCCAGTATGAGTGCTGACAAATTCCAGTTTGCAGAACTGACCCAAAAGAGCTCGAAGGAGCTCTTTTTCCTTTTTTATAATAGTATCATTATGGTATAATAGAGACATTAAAATCGGAAGTTGACGGAGCGATAGGATGAAGAAAAAATCAAAAATACTCAAAATATTAAACGGTATACAAGCATGATGACTTCAGCATTTTTTCTGGAGAAATTTTGTCGAAAGAACTTATGGAAAATGTTGGTACTATTTTTAATATTGTATTATCATCTGCTAACATATCCAGTGCCTGTCCCCAGCAAAAAAATATAAAGTTTATAAAAGTTCTATAAACAAAAGTTTACATTTTGCACAGAAGAGACTGAGCAGCAGCACGAGAGGGTAGCGTGTTACTGCTCAGCTCAACTTATCAAGAGAGTGAAAAAATAGGATGACAACGGTTGCATTTAGTGCTACACTTAATTCAGTGTCAAGGGTAAGTATACCTCATTAAATATGTCCAAAATGTTAACATGCACGGAAAACGGCTGTTGCCAGAATATTCTGACAAATGACTGCAAAAAACAGGCTCTGGAAACCGCATAAAACCTAGGTTTTTGAAGGGGTACCGTAGAAATGAGGTATAAGCCCGGGAGGGCATTGAAACTCAATTGTTACCTGAATCTGCTGATCCTTCCAGTAGTAACAACTCAAGCCCGAGAGGGCATTGAAACAATTTATTGCCTAACCCAATAGTCAGCCAATCGTGTAACAACTCAAGCCCGTGAGGGCATTGAAACGCTCAAATTTTTACTCACAGTTTTGACAAAAGTCGTAACAACTCAGGTACATCCAGTGCCTGTCCCAGGCAAAAAAATATAATATCCAAAGAAAGGTGAAGTTATCATGTCAGTGTCTAAAGATTAATTTGAATTAACACGAAAACAAAGCTTGCTTCTAATAAAAAAGGGATGAAAATAAACAAAGCCTGATAATTGAAAATAAAATTTCTGTCTTAGCTGATGTCGGTAAATTCAGATTAAACTGGTGAGTAAGAACCATTAGAACCATGAAATGAGCCATGTCTGGTAGTAAATGACAAATAAATACCGATAGTCCTTCGGTTAATCAGTTGTCAGTCAACAAGACTGACAGTATAATGATAGATAGTGTACATGTCAAAAAAGTCAGACAGAAAAGCCAACAGATTTAACTGTGGTCGTATGTCAAGCATATTAATGTACAAATCAGACGGAGGTGAAACCATGCTTTTATTAAACAAAACTTTGCTGAGACTGGCAAGGGGGCTGTGGCAATGGATTCTTGCGATTGCCGCAGTCAGTTTTTTGACGCTTGTTGGAACAACAGCGCTAGCGGAAATTGTTTCGCAGTTTCTGGGCAGTTTGTTCGAGCCACAGGTGGTATTAAGTACAGTAAAAAGTGCGGTCGGTGCGGCATTTCTCGCATCGGTATTTACGTTTCTTGCGCAGCTTGTCAAGGGACTTATCGAATACAAGACGGCGGCAAAGGCGCGAAGCACCATGCGAAAAACAATCTTTTCAAAGGTGATGGAACTCGATGCGGGCGGCATTGAAAAGATCGGGCCGACATCAGCGATTACCGCGGCGGTCGATGCGGTGGAGCAGATGCAGGCGTATTTTAGCAGCTATCTGCCGAGCCTGATTTTTAGTGTGATCGCGCCGATTTACCTGTTTTTCCATCTGAAGAATATTTCCCTTATCGTGGCCGTGCTTCTTCTTTTTGTATCGCTGATCCTTTTTCCACTTCACAATGTATTTCGTGGAAAAATTGAGGCGCTCAGAAAGACGTATTGGCGTTCATTAGATGATATGACCGGTTATTACATGGATGGTCTTCGCGGATTGACGACACTGAAACTGTTTGATCGTGACCGTGAGCATTCCCGCGTGCTCGGTGAGAAGGCAGATGTGTTAAACAAAAATATCAATGCCTTCATGAAAATCAATTTCACATCCTTCCTTGTGACCGAGCTTTTGATCTATGCGGCCATCACGGTTTCACTTGTGATTTGCATTACCGGAATGCGAAATGGTGATATTACAATCGCGCAAGCACTTACCGTTTTGATGCTTTCCTATAGCTATTTTTCTGCGATTCGTCAGTTGATGAGTGCTTCTCACAGCGCACTGACGGCGATCTCTGCGGCAGGAAAGGTGGAGGAGATTTTGCAGACCGATACGTCTCGTCCGTACAATCCAGAGCTTCCGGCCGATCCAGAGCATTTTGACGGAATTCGCATGGAGCATGTGTCTTATGGCTATGAGGGCCGCAGCAGAGCGCTACAGGATGTGTCACTGACGATTCCAAGAGGTTCGTCGGTTGCACTCGTTGGTTTGTCCGGCTGTGGAAAATCAACGGCGGCATCGCTTTTGATGCGTTTTTGCGATCCAGATCAGGGTACGATTTTTATCGAAGGAAAGGAGTATCGAAGCGTCACACCGCAGCAGTTTCGCACAAACATTGCCATGGTTCCGCAGCAAGTCAATCTGTTTTCGGGAACCATTCGTGAGAATCTATTGCTCGCCGATCCAAACGCAAACGATGAAAAATTAAAAGAAGCGTTATCGGAGGCTGGACTTGGCAGCTTTTTAAAGACGCTTCCAAAAGGACTCGACTCGGATGTGGGAAATGCAGGAGCAGCGCTTTCCGGTGGACAGCGCCAAAAGATGGGAATTGCTAGAGCACTGCTTTCAGAGGCACAGTATATGATCTTTGACGAGGCTACTTCAAGTGTCGATCCGCAGAGTGAGCGTGAGATCTGGGAGACGATCGGCCGTTTGTCAAAGACGAGAACGCTCATCATCATCTCGCACAGAATGTCCACGATTCAGAATGCAAATTGTATTTATGTACTGGAAAAAGGAGTGGTGGCTCAGCGTGGAAGTCATGCAGAGCTGATGCAGCAGGGCGGCTTGTACCGTGAGCTTGTAACGCGCCAGCAGGCAATGGAGGTGGCAGAATGAAACGAAAATTTAGCTATTCAATTGGAGAGATGAACCGCCGCCTGCTTGCAATCGGAAAATCCATCCGTGGTTATCTGGTGATTTCGACGCTTTCAAGTATCATTGGTGCACTAGCGCATATGGGTCTAATGGGCTTTGGTGCATTGTGGCTTCTTGCCGCCGCAGGCTTTTGCGGCAACTTTGCCCTGTATGGAATACTGACCGTTGGCTGTGCGATTTTGATTGCAGTGAGTCGTTATTTGGAGGGCGTATTTTCTCATATGGGCGCATATGGCATTCTTGCCAAGATGCGAGTGCAGCTATTTGACTCGATTGACCGCGTGGCCCCGGCATGGCTGATTGGAAGGGAGACGGGCGATCTGATGAACATTGCCGTGTCGGATATCGAGACGCTAGAATTTTTCTTTGCGCACACAATTGGTCCGATGTTTACCGTAATTTTGCTTCCGCTTACAACGGTAATTCTGGCATTTTGCGTCAATCCGTTGTACGCATGGGTCCTAATTCCAATCTATCTTATGATCAGCGTGGTGCTTCCGTTTTCGGCGCTTAAGGCTGGACGCGGAATCGGAATGCGCTATCGAGAACGCCTTGGAATACTTAAATCAAAGATTCTTGAGAGCGTTTACAGCATCCGCGATATTCAGATTTTTGGAGCAGGAGAGCGAAAGGCAGAGGAGATCCAACGGGCAAATGATGAGGTCAATCATGCATCATTTTGGCTGACACTCCATCGCCAGACGGTCGCATCATTTCCAAATTTCTTTGTCTATCTGGCACGAATTTTGATTCTGGTGTGCGCAGGCGTGCTCGCTTCGCGTGGCATCAACAATCCAGTTGGAACGATTGCACTTTCCTTTGCGGCAACAGCATCGCTTTCGTCCACCTTTAACCTGACCTTCGTGGTGACAAGTCTGTTGGAAACTTACGGTGCGGCAGAGCGTATCTTCCAAATCGAAGATACATTGCCGGAAACAACAGAGCCAGAATCACCTGTTTCCTGCGGTGAGATTCAGACAATCGAGTTTCGTGATGTCAGCTTTTCATATCCGGGCACCGAGAAGAAGATTCTCGACCATATGAATTTAATCATTAAAAAGGGCGATCAGATTGGAATCGAGGGCGAATCCGGTGCAGGAAAATCAACTATTCTTCGCCTGCTGCTTCGCTTTTATGCACCGAGTGAAGGCCAGATTTTACTCAATGGAATCCCAAGCGAGAAAATTAGTTTTGCCGAGCTTCATAAGCAAATCGCATTTCTTGAGCAGGATACCTATCTGTTTGATGATACCATCGCGGCGAACATTGCAGTCGCAAAGCCGTCGGCAACGTCAGAGGAGATTCGGCTTGCGGCAAAGCGGGCTGGAATCGACGATTTTATTGAGACACTTCCGGATGGGTATGATACCGATATGGGTCAGATGAATGCACGCCTTTCGGGAGGAGAGCGCCAGCGTATTGGAATCGCCAGAATCTTTCTTCGAAATCCCGATATTTGCCTAATGGATGAGCCGTCAAGTGCGCTCGATGCGCTTCACGAAAAGGAACTGCTGCACACACTTCAGACCGAGTATGCCGATAAGACCATTCTTCTTATCTCACATCGTAGCAGTACGCTGACTGGATGCAACCGAATCCTAAAAATGCAGGATAAGACGGTGAAGGAAAAATAAAAGTAATGGAAGCAACGATTTACAGAAGCTAAATTTGTATAGTCCTGAGTTGTTAATTAAAAAAAGAAAAAACAGAGACAATTGCTAAAAACAACTGTCTCTATTTTTTCTTCTCTATTGTTTTATAAAGACGTATTTTTCTTACTCAGTGCAAGGCAGATCGCCATTCCGACAAATGCAATACCACTCCACATAAGCAAAGTAGCACTCCAACCGCTATGCTCGGAGAAGATTGCGATCGCGTAAACAGAAATGGAGCTTCCAACGTAGGTAAAGGAATTTAAAAGTCCGGATATAAACGAAATTTTACCGTATTTTTTAAATTTCAGTGGCATGATGTAGGTCATAATCCAGTTTACGCCGTGCATACAACCTGTCAAAAGTGCCGATAAAAAGATCGTGGACATCCAGTGCCTGTCCCCGGCAAAAACGGTCCTAAATGAGGTTAATTATACTTTTATTTTTTCCGTTATATGGTATAGTGGTTCCCATAGGAAGGTGAAAAGAAAGATATGAAAATATATAATATGGGGTCTTTAAATATTGATTATGTATATCGAGTACCGCATTTTGTTCAGCCAGGTGAAACGATTTCCTCTTATGGAAGAGAAATTTTTGCTGGTGGAAAAGGATTGAATCAATCAATTGCGCTTGCTCGCGCAGGTGCACAGGTAATTCATGGTGGTATGATTGGACCAGATGGCGCATTTTTAAAGGAACTATTGGAAGATTCTGGTGTGGATACCACACATATATGTACACTACAGGAAGCGAGTGGTCATACGGTGATCCAGGTAGATGAGCAGGGACAAAATTGTATCATTCTTTATGCGGGAACAAATCACTGTGTTACGAAAGCATATTTGGATGAATTGTTAAAAGATGCTTCTGCAGGTGATTTCATGCTGATTCAAAATGAAATAAATTGTCTAAATGAGGCAATGGAAATCGCACATAAAAAGAAGATGTACATTGCGTTTAACCCATCACCAATAAGCAAAGAGCTTTTTACGCTGCCATTGTCTTATGTTGATTGGTGGTTTTGCAATGAAATCGAGGGCGCTATATTGTTTGGAAAAAACCAAAAACAGAAAATGGCAGATCAAATAGCGATGGATCCGGAAAAGATCATGCAGCAGTTTCAAAAACAATATCCGCAGAGCCATCTGATTTTAACTCTTGGAAAAAAAGGAAGTTATTATTGTGATAAAAAGGATATTCTTTTTCAACCTGCTTTTGAAGTAAAAGCAATTGATACAACAGCGGCAGGAGATACCTATTCCGGATATTTTTTGGCAGATTTAGCAGGTGGAAAAAATATTTCAGATGCTTTAAAAGATGCATCGCTAGCTGCATCAATATGTGTGACACGAAAAGGTGCAGCACCATCAATTCCTTATAAAAAAGAAATAGAAAATTTGATTTGAGTATACAATCGGTAAAATTCCCCAGAGACCGTTGATGTTTCAATTGTAGTCTCTGGGGGTGAATGAAAAATTATAAAAACTTATCCAACTCTTTTTCAACCTGTTTTCTCTTTTTGATCTTTGGATGATCAAAAAGACTTCCTTTGGCGATAACCATTTCCAGATTGCGCAGTGCACGCAAATCTTTGAGAGGATTTTTTGCAGTGACAATCATGTCAGCGCTTTTTCCTTTTTCGATCGATCCGGTAATGTGACCAATTCCGGCAAGTTCAGCACTTCGCTTTGTTGCAGTATAGATGGCAAAGGAATTGGATACGCCAACATATTTATGAAAATAATAGAGTTCACGCCAGAAATCATATTGGGTAATCCATGGGCAACCAACATCATTGCCCAGAACAACAGGAATGTCATTTGCGAGTGCAGCTTTCGCACAGTCAATAATGCCCTTGAAGACGATGTTTCCATTATATTTATCACAGGGCAAAGGCTTTTATCCAGTTTTAGGGCAAAAGTTTCAGCCAGTGAAAAATCTAAATTCACGTAAATAAGCGTGAATCTATCAATGCAAAGAAATAACCTTGAAGAACTGTAGAAATACGGTTCTTCAAGATTTTTTGTTTCTATGGCAGCAGTTTCACAGGATTTACTGATATTTGGAAAGTAGAGAAAAGCCTTATTTTAAGGGCTTTCAAGGGTCTTGATTTACACATAAAATACGAATTTTATGAGGAATAAAAACTCTGATAAGCACATTCTGATAAAGAATAACCTCTGATAATGTGATAATGTGACCGTCTAATATAGACACGCAACTACAACAGACACGCTACAAAAGAAAAGGCTACTCTACTGAGAATAGAGTAACCCCTTCAAAGATTAAAACATTACAGAGAAACAGCACGTTTCTCAATAAGCTTTAACCATTTTGGATTATCTTTTACAAGTAAATAATTTGCAAAAGATACACCAGTAATCTTAGAAACATGACCATTAGAAGATGCAACTTCTAAGGTATTATCAGGCTTCCAAGTAATGTTGGTAGACTTATTGAAATTAATATCCATAACGAACACCTCCCTTCTGTATAGGGTTATATAGTAAAGCTCTGGTCAGAGAGCTGAACTAACTTAACAGAACTAACCTTAACAGAACTTTCTGTAAGTAGCTCTTAGGCAGAGAAAATTTGATGGTGGTACATCAATCCTCCACTTATTAGTATACGAGAAATCGTATGAAAGTAGGAAGTAATTAGCCTAATAGGAACTGCTTACAGGTTGAGAACACCCAAGACTGGACTAGGGGAGGGGTGGGAGAACACAACTTCAATTAAAATATCTATAGCAAGATACGATTGCAAACATATAGCATGAAATGATTGGAGTGATGTAATTTGGAAACAAGCAATAAAGAAAAGTTATCTGCACAAATAGTAGATACCAGAAAAGAGATAACAGAACTGACAGAATCAGAACTGAAAGAAGTGGAAGAGATAGCTAAACAATATGGGCGAGATTCATGGAAATATTCAGCATATCTCAAAAAGAATTTCAAACATATTGGAGAGGAAATTCCAGAGAATATACCATTTTCAGAATATCATGATTATATTCTTAGGAATTTCCGAATAACAAAGCCAATGAAAGAGTGGACTGATATAGATTATAAAGTGAACAATTCTTGGCAAAAAAGACTTTTGGTTCTGTTTTCCATTAAAGAACATGGTTGGAAAGAACCGTTTGATGATAGGCAAAAGCGAATCATTGAAAGAGTTCGTAATGGTACAGACTATGATATTTTAGCTGATGAATGTCCTGAATGGTTTCAGTAAATTGAGAAAAGGCTGTAAATTCCTATATTCAGCCCTTGCTTTAGAAAGAGCTTCTTCGTCATTAATGATTTTAGCATCATCAATTTTTCTTTTTAAGGCTTTACGCTGATAGTCAATTGCTGGCAATATAATAATGCAGTTTGATTTTACCCAATCGGCATTTACAACATCACCATCAATAGCAGCAACGTAATTTCTACAAGCTTCAACGGCATTGATTTTTGATGTAATGTCACCTATTGGGTCAAGCTGAATATGTAATAAATAATCGTTCAGGGCATTGAGAAGAGTATCTTTGTTCATAGTAAACCTCCTGTATATGGTATAAGAATAATCTATAAGAATTTTGATGGCAGCAGTTGTAAGCCACACTGTATAGATTATCATATAATGTAGATTATCACACTGTATAGATTATCACACAATACAAATTATACAACTACAGAAGAAGGTTTTATGAACATAAATATCTGGACAGGAATGTTTGAATACAAATATCTGGACATACGAAAAAATATCTAAAAGAAAAAATAAGTAGTGTTAGTTTAAAAGCGTAAATCGGTAGACAGTCATATTATCAAGTTATCAGAGGAGTAGGTTATCAGAGATGTAACTTGTCAGAAGTGCAACTTGTCAGAAGTGCAACTTATGTTTGGAACATAAATGGACAGGGGAAATCTCTGAAGGACAAAGAATTTATACAGGATAAAAACTTTCTATCTAGTTGAGTATCAACTGGATAGAATTTTTGCCCCGAAACAGAATGAAAGAGATTGCCCTATGACAATATTGCTCGACTTCGGTTGCATGGGTGATTGAACTGTCGAACAGCGCATATGGAAGCGCTGGTGAGATTGTTGTACACAAAAAAGCACCACGCTCTTGAAAGAGCCTTATCATAGAATTGTCCAGTTTGGCACCGTGCTCGATTGAGTCTACGCCATTTTCCAGAGCAACGCGAACACCTTCTGGGGATTCTACATGAGCAGCAACCAGATAACCAGCATCGTGTGCTTGTTTACAGACGGCATATACCATTTCAGGTGACATTTTTAATTCACCAGGAACACCTTTTTTCTTGGCATCCAATACACCTCCGGTAATCATAAGTTTGATTAAATCAACCTTTTCTTGCTTCGCTTTTTCAAGTTGTTTCAGTGCATCTGGAATGGTCGATGCGGCAACTGCAACCGATCCAGCCATATGACCACCTGGAACGGAGATTCCCTGATTTGCAGCAAGAATGCGAGGGCCAAGTTTAGTGCCGGATTCAATTTCATCGCGCAGACGAGTATCAAAATTGCCGAGTCCACCAACTGTTCGGATGGTTGTGACACCACTGAACAATTCATCTTTCGCAAATCCTGCTACCATTTTATATGCGATTGTTCTGGTAAGCGAGGAACTCATAATGGTTTTGACTAGCTTTTCATTATTGCGCTGCTTTTTCTGAGGCTTTCCGTTTCCAGCAAGATGAACATGCATATTGATTAGTCCAGGAAGAATGTATTGTCCGTGAAGGTCAATCACCTTATAATTGTGAAGATCTGCATTCGCATCTGGTATCAAATCGGTGATGATTCCGTTTTCTACCAGAATACAAAGCCCCTGTTGGATTTTCATTTCTTTTGTTCCATCCAAAATTTTTCCATTTCGAAAAGCATAATTCATAGCAAATTCTCCAATTCCATAAGTTTATCGAATGTCTTTATTTCTGATTTGTCAAGCCTTTTGTAATATTGCATATACAATTTTCACCTAATTAGAAAATAGTATAGTATTACAATTATAAATGAAGCTTTGACTGTCGGTTGAAAAATTCAATAAAAAGATCAAGAAGCGGCAAACTCCAGAAGGATCCTTCATGTTCAGCATGATCGACGCAGATAAAACTAACATCCGCACCACATTCTTCAAGACGTTTCACCATTTGTTCGCTCTGAGAGAAAGGCACTAAAGGGTCTGCATTTCCATGCGCAATTAGAAATGGAACATAATTTTTTCCTTTTTCAACATAAAAAATAGGACTTACTAATTGTAAAATTTTAGGATTATAGGTACCACCACAGAAGGCATTGATCATATTAGATGTTTCTGGATCAAGGAGAGCTGGGTATTGCGGCATCATTGCGGTTAGATCAGTCGGCCCAAAGCAATCGATGACAGCGCAAACAGAATCAGAGTATTCTGCATATTCGCTTGTTTTAAAACGGCTGTCATCGCCAGTGAGTCCAAGAAGCAAAGAAGTATTACCACCAGAGGAAGTGCCGAATGAATAGATTTGCTTGTCATCAATTTGAAATTGGTCAGCGTGTGCTCTTAAAAAACGGATTGCTGTTTTTACATCCTGCAAGAAGGCGGGTGCTGGATAGCCGTCATCAATATTGCGGTGTCGTACAGTAGCAACTGTGTATCCAGCGGCAGAAAAACGAGCTAATTGAGGAATTTCGTAGGTCGTATCAGGAAAATGCCATGCACTTCCCTGAATAAATACAATAACTGGATTGCGAGAATGGTCAGTATCGGCTCGTTGGGGAATCAGCATATCCATTGTCAATTCAACACCGGATGCAGTAGAATAAATAACATTAGGGCGGAATACAGAAAGGCCTTTTCGAGTTGGATTATTTGAGATTGTTAACATAAAGATCCTCCTTTTGAATTTTATTTCACGGCTTGAATCATAAAAATCTTGCCTTTTAAATTAACAGATGGGCGTTGACACGCCCATTTAAAGTTGCGGTTTTGCGCGTCTAACATATGGTGAAAACCGT
The DNA here is from genome assembly GCF_037349415.1 of Anthropogastromicrobium sp. Lineage (NCBI taxonomy): Bacteria > Bacillati > Bacillota > Clostridia > Lachnospirales > Lachnospiraceae > Anthropogastromicrobium > Anthropogastromicrobium sp. The sequence continues at coordinate 173 of NZ_JAXWCK010000017.1, read as the reverse complement.
TTCTATCAAAGTAGGCAGAGTACCACGTCCATAGGAGTTACGTACCGCATGGGCGTGGGTGAATGCCTTTGATGCTACTTATTGATTTTTAATATATTCTTGTACCAGCTGCAAACTATTTTCGTTTGCAATTGTAGTAAAATAGCTGTTGCTCCAAAACAAGGAATCCTGAC
>NZ_JAXWCK010000016.1:0-81394 GCF_037349415.1 Anthropogastromicrobium sp. | reverse complement strand
GTCTGCCAAAGTCCTTGCGATGTACGCAGGCACTAGAACTCCGTCAATGGAACCCTAGGGGCTTGCCCCTAGGTTAAGTCAGTTAGATGTTTTTTATTATATTCTTCAACGTTTTAGTTATCAAGCACTTTTTCACTTTAATTTAATAAAACTGTGAAGTGATGATTTTTCATCCTACATATACAGACTCATGCTTTGTCTTGTAATACATTGCCCTCGACACCTTATTTTTCTCCAGATATCCATTTTGCACCAGATTTTCCAGAACCTTTTTTCGCAGATACGAAGAATCTCTCACACCGAGATAAGCTGCTATCTCTGAAACCTTGCGTGCGCGATAATAGCAATATGCTAGTACCTTCTCATCAAAATCTGTGCCTTCTGGAACTGGTGCAAATTCAATAATTGGAATTGCACTTTCCTCTATGCCATCAACATATGTTAAGTCTGGCAGCACTAGTGTAAAATGATCAGATGCTGAAGAAATAAACGGCCGATGCTTCTCGTCGGCATCTTTATAATCCTCCACAATCTTATCAAACCCTGTTCCATCTGCTTCCATTACATTGCAAGACACTAACACAGAACAAATTAGTTCGTTTCTTCTCTTTGAAATGATTCCAGATAAATCGTATGTTTTTCCTAGCTTTTCGCCCCTGTAAAAACCTCCTGGAGATGAAATTTCCAAACGATCCTGAAACAAATCTACTTGAATCTGAGTCCCATCAAGAAAATAGTCACGGTGAGCTACAGCATTGATAATTCCCTCAAACAATGCCCTCTGTGGATATGCATCAATATTTTTTCTGCCATCCTTTTGTTTTATCACTGAATGATTCATTCGCTGTAAAACAAATTCTGTCATATATTTAATTGAAGAAATAAGATCTCCCTGAAAACGGTTAATAGTTACAATCCGCTCACTGCCTTTTGTAAATCCTGAAAAAACAGAACACTGTACTTGTGTTTTTCTTCCATCATATCCATCTTGAAACAGTACAGCGCCATTTGCTAAAAAACCATTCTCATCATAAAAGCCCATAGAGCGAAGTGCCTTTTCGGCAATTTCCTTTCCATTATTATGCTCAGAATAAAACTCATGCAAAATGTGAAATTTATCTGCCTCATATTTCTCATCAGATGCTAAAATATCGTATTGTGTATTTTTGCTTTTCACACTCATCTCTATAATTTCCTCGTAGGTTGCACCATTTGTAAAGCCATCCCTTCGCATGAAAATAGATGGAATATTTTTATATTTTAATATGACTGGCTTTACAACTGACTCTGGAATATTTACCCGAATCACAAAGCGCTCATTTCCTTTTACTTCATAGGAAAGGAAGGAAATCTTCATCTGCGGTCTAGGTGACAGATGTTCATTCACCTGATTATTGAAATAATTACGCTCATTGTCAGCCTCAGTGCGGCTAAATCCAATCAATTTATTAGTCTTATCCTCTACGCCAATATAAAATTCTCCACCTAGTGCATTCGCAAAACCTGCAATACTTTTCAGCCATCCTACTACATCTTCTCTATTTAGTCTGCTTTTACATTCAAATTTATCATTTTCTAGCTGTACGTTTCCAATAAGCTCTTCCAAATACATGCGCTCACCTCCAAAATAGCATCAAGCTTGTTTTAAAACTTCAATGTCATTTCAATTTTACTTCAAAGTCACTTCAAAGTCAACTTCAATGTCACTTCAAACAAGCTTCAATCTACTTTGAACTACTTTTCTGCGATCTGGTGATCGATCATCTTTCCCTTGTCAAAGTGGAAAATCTCATCGCAAAGGACACGGATGTCCTCGCTGCTGTGGCTGGCGACAACGATTAGTTTCCCCTCTTCTCTTTGCTTTAGAAGAATCTGGTACATTTCCTGCACGCCGTCGTTATCTAAGCCTGACAATGGCTCGTCCAAAAGAAGAATATCTGGGTGCTCCATTAGTGCCTGTGCCAGTCCAAGACGCTGACGCATACCGAGCGAATATTTTCCTACATGCTTCTTACTCTCTGGGTCAAGTCCAACAAGACGAATCGCATTTTTAATATCTTCATCGGAAATCTTATGGCGAATGGACGCAAGCATCTTCAAATTGCGAAAGCCTGAGTAGCCGGGAAGAAATCCTGGATTTTCAATAATGGCTCCGATATTATCTGGTGCATCAATATCTTTTCCAAGTATTTTACCGTCAATTGTAATTGATCCGGATGTGGGCGAAACGAAACCCAAAATATGCTTCATCAGCATCGTTTTTCCAGAGCCATTTCGTCCAACAAGACCGTAAATCTTTCCTTTTTCCAGTGTCATGCTAATATGTGAAAGAACTTCTACACCATCAAAGCTCTTTGTCAGATCTTTTATTTCTATCATTATATGCGTTCCTCACTTTCTCTTTTTGATCACTCATTATTGGTCGTTATTCCCCTGTAAATCCGTTATCATGATTCGTTTGCTCTGATAATAGATTGCCACAAAAGATGCCAACAACAAAATTACATACAGAGCTGAGATTGCTGGAATCGTGAGTGCCCGATGCGCCTGTACAGAATCTAGTGACTCTACACTTGTCCAGCAGACAGGCGAAAAATATTGCAGCCAATAATTTTTAGGCCATGCAAGCCACATCAATATCGGATCAAGAAAAACAATGATTCCACTCACAGCTAGTCCCCACAATATATTTTTGCTAATTAAGCTAACGAAATATAAAATCATACCAAGCAGTGTAAAGGAAGCCCATGCTGTCAGAAACGTATAAAGTGTTGCTCCACTTGGGTATAAATATTTCACAACTGCAATTGGAATAATCGTTGGATATAATTGAGCTAATTGCTCTTTACTCATCTGTGAGGTTCCATAAATAAGATCCGCTGCTGCTCCATCCCAACTGTCCCTCAAGGAAAGAATTGGAACTGCCACCAGTGCTGCACAGATTGTAATAAACGCAATATAGACAAATGAAACTACTGCTATGTACAGACAAGTGCCAATGCACCAACCAGAGCGTTTGCTTCTCATGATTGCATATGGTGTAATCGGATAATAAAATGGCGCATCACAGAGTAACAAAATAAGTCCAATATGAAAGTACATTTTTGGTGTTCCTATTGAAATCTCTGTACTTCCAAATAGTAATGGAAGAAGAAGTGGTGTTGATACTGCACCATTATCTAGTCCGTACTGCAGCACAGATTTCAATGTATTAAAAACAATAAGCGCAGTAAATAAAAAAATAAATTTTACTCTAAAGTCCTGTCTCCAACAATTAAAATTAATGGAAGTAACTGCCATTGAACGTTTAAATAAGCCCATGTTTTTTCCTCCATTCTAGTCTTCTGGCAAAGAAAAATGCACAAAATGCATATACGGTAAGTGGGTATAGCATCCCCCATAAAAACATGATTCCGTGAGATACCGTGCTTCCCAAAGTTGACAACATAGAAACCAATCCAATTATATTAAATATACTTCTACTCGGAATATAAGAGACTGCCACATAAAATACCAGTCCACATGTTCCTACTGCCACAAACAAATTTGCCTGATATACCGATAGCAACAAACCAATACCACTACATGCCACTATGATAACGCCAAACTGAAGTGCCATCATAATTAGATACAAAACTGGATGTCGTACTGCAAAGGCTCCGTAAAAGAATCCTTCCACATAACTTCCTACTAATGGCATCCCTCCGAAAAGACAAAGAATACTATAGAGTCCAAATGATACTAACATTCCCAAAATAATCGCCAAGCAATTAACTGCAAACCTCGTTAATGTATAGGATGTAATTGTTGTTCTTGTAAAAATAGACCGAATATATCGACTTTGCATATCACTACAATAACTTCCCGTATAGAGTCCACCCAGCAAAAACACTACTACTATTTTAAATTTATCAAACGCCAAACTTTTTGCCAGTGTATCAACTGGTCCGCTATATCCTGGAACATCCCCCCATCTCGTATACATTTTTAAATCATCCCATGTTGAAATAATCAATACTATCAACACACCTAGCACGACCGCGCAAAATTTTTTGCAGAAAATGCTTCTTTTCAAATCCATGCGAAAACAATTTGACATATCGTTACCTCACTCTAATCTTGTTTCCAATAATCAGCCACAAATCCACTTACTGCATCAATCCATAATGATCCTGGATCTTTAATTTGTGTATTTTCATCTGCATTTTTCAATACATAATCTACTTTCCATGAAGGAATTGCACACAACTGATCTGTTCCTGCATATTGCATTGCATATACTAATGAAATTGCATCAATTTGTATGTCATCCTGTGTACGTACTCCTAATGTTTGTGCTACCTGAGACACCGCTGCTTCCTTGCTAATCAATTCACTGATTTTTGATACAGCCGTTTGTTGGCAAGGAACATGTCCTGTTATTAATACAATTTTATCTATATATGGAACATAGACAATTTCTAATCCTGCATCATGTGAATCTAACAACATTCCATTTAATTTTGATCGATAATACACTACCATGGCTTCATGCTCTTTTTTCCATGGCAATCCGCGCCCAGTTGCACTATGTAACTGATCATCCATTTTTTCTGCTTCTTCATCTTTTCCTTCATCTCGTAGTTCTTCCACCTGACCTTTTGTCACAATATCAAACCCTTCACCTGGCGCACTGATACTATCAGCAAACACTTCATTAACCTTTTCTATTGCATCCAATGTAAAAGCATATACTGTAATATCACAATCACTTCCATATCCACATGCCTGTGCGTATTTACTACAAGCTTCTATTGCCTGTTCTTTTGAACATATATCTAAACTTTCATTTGGACATAACTGTCTAAACGAATTTCCCATTCCATTTGTAAGATATCCTAATGAATTTATAATAGCATCATAACAATCTCCCGCACCATCTGTCACGTCATTATAGCTGATAATACCTGATGTTATACCAGTGTATACAATTGTCTTTCCACCTATTTCATAGTAATATTCGCCAAGTGAATGCTTCGGCTTATATTTTTCCGCTTCTTCTATTGTTGAGGTTTCCATAAATACCTGTGCAAAAAGATTCAGATCAATATTTTTATATACAACACTCAATGTCTCAGCACTTGTCTGCGCACTTTCATTTTGAACTTGACTCATATCTTCATCGTTCTGATTCATTTCTGATTGAGTTTTTTCAGGTTCCGTTGGAATACTAATATCAACATTCCTTTTAAATCTACATCCGCCCAATGTTCCCAACAAACTGTATACAACTACCATTGTTAAAATTTTCTTTTTCTTATTTTTCATCGAACTCCTCCTACGAAATATCACCCTAGAGAAACCTTCTAGGCTTTCGCCTTTGTGATATATTTTACACAACTGATCCTCCCCTACTTACCTTCGGCGCCTTTATATATGCAAGTAGAAAACAATCAATGTATAATCAAAAAAAGATTCGTAACATCTTGTTGTTATACTAACGCAATGTTATGAATCTGTCAATTAACATTTATATATATTTTTTCTTACATTTTCCTTAAAGCACCTATTTGGCTTCATCCTTTTACTGTACCATCAGCGATCCACCCTCTGTCCGCTTTCCTGACAGTTTTCTCACAAATATATGTATCATCTCTGTAGTACAGTGTGCTCATGCAACCGCACTTTTACACTAAACCTCCTGTTTTAACCGTAGAAATATGTCAATTATGAGTTAATGCTAAGATTACAATACTCAAAAGTATAACTATCACTACAAATATCAATACGATTATACCTGCTGTTTTAATGAACTTCATATGTTTCATACTAATCTCCATTCCGCCGCCTTCAGCTGGCGGCACAAATATTAATGAAAGTATTTCAACTCTCTCCGTTATGCTGTAAAATAGTTTGTAAGCAAGTAGAAAACAATATATGTATGCTAAAAAAAAATTCGTAACATCTTGTTTTTATACTAACTTGATGTTACGAATCTGTCAACTACTTTTCACTATTTTGTCTATTGTTTTCTTTTTGCACTATTTTTTCTTACTGTACTACTAATGATCCACCCTCTGTCCGCTCTCCTGACCAATTCCTGATAAAGACATAATACATCCCGCTCTCTTCTATATCAAAATTATGGCCTTCATTCTTTCCTTCGAGGCAGCGTCTTTTTGTGTCACGGATGATTCCATATTCTACTTTATAGTTCGCGTATGTATAAACCCATATGCTCTCGCCCTTTTCTTTGTAGAACGGGCCAAACTGAATCTCTTGATCTTTTTGCAGCGTCCATTTTTGTTCATCTGAACCATATTTATGGGCTGATTTTTTTGATAGCAGCTCATCAATTTTAATCTCATCACCAGTAAAATAAAGGTCAGATACATCAAGCTCTGTCTGCTTTTTCTGATACTCCGTTTCTTCTGATGTAACAAATTTCATCGCGGCATCATAGCTGACTATTGATGCAAAGCTGATTGTATAGGCACTTGTACATAAGATAATACCTGCAAGAATTACAGCTGTTATACGTCCTGTTGTTGTAAACATCTTACTGTTTTGTGCAAGTTTAGTCTTTTGAGCGGCACGCTCACGCGCTTTTAACGTGTTTTTGTTTTCGCACAGTGCTGAATACGCATATGCGCGCCGCTGCTTCTGATCGGCTGCAAAGGCACGAATCTTTGAAAAATATTCATGTTGCTCTATGCCAAGCTGTTTAATGCTGTCAAGGTCACAATAATATTCATTGCATACATTTAATTCTGCAAAAAGCTCATTTATGCCCGGACAAAACCAATACATACTTGAAATCACAAGCATCATCTGCTTCATTAAAAAATCTTTATGATGAATATGCGTCAGTTCATGCACTAGAATTAGCCGAAGCGTACTTTTGTCGATTTCACCTGCCGGAAGAAAAATACATGGATTTAAAAATCCCATTGTCATTGGCGACACAATCTCTTTGCTTATAAAAACATTAACATGGCGGCAGATACCCATTTTAGCGCAAAGCTTATATGTTTCTTTTTGTTCATCTTCCTGCCACAAAAGATCTCGCTTCGCGTTTATTTTTAACTGATACAGGCTATTAAGCTGACATAATGTAATAGCAGTTCTTCGCAAAGCGCCTGCCAGCCATATAATTATAACAGCACTAAGCATAAGCGTCACAAATCCTGCTGAACGAAACATTTCATATTGAAATGCATGTCTGCCTTCTTTTTGCTGCCAGTACAGAAAAATTACCGGGACAAAGAAACTGATCAAAACAGGCCAAAGAAGCATCCTCATAAAGATCGTATCGTTTATAAAGTGACGTTTTCTGGCAAAACGCCACAAATTTGCTATTATGCTTCCTGTCATTCCAGTCAGAAAGAAAATCCAAAATAATGTTGCTGCCCACTGAAAGAAAAAGTTAAACCACTCTGATGTTTCCATATGTTTTCACCTGCCTTTCTTTTTCATCAGTTATCTTCTTCGTCATCATCCTCTGCACTGTAAAGATCTGAGACTAGCTGATCAAGAGAGCCGTCATACCAGAGCTTTAAGATTTCTCTTCCCTTCTTTTTTCTCGCCTCCTCTTCTTTTACCTTTGCTGTATAGAGGTTTACTCTTGTGCTGACATCTACGTTGACATAGCCCTTCTGATCAAGGCGGTACATAAGCGTGCCGAGTGATCTGCGGTCAAGTTCAGTCTGATATTTTTCCAGCAAAATCTGCTGAATCTGTGTTGCTGTCACCGGATGGTCAGTCCCCCATACACATTTCATAATTAAAAGTTCAGTCTTTGACAAATCTTTCATGAATTTCTTCCTTTCTTAAATCTGTTTTCCTGCGAATTGTGAATCATACAGTGAGCGATAGAAGCCGCGTTTCTCCATAAGTTCATCATGTGTTCCCTGTTCGATTACTTCGCCTTCTTTTACAACTAGTATACAGTCTGCATTCTGAATTGTCGAGAGGCGATGTGCTATTACAAAGCATGTCTTGTCTTTCATAAGCTCCAGCATGGCTTCCTGAATTTGAAGCTCTGTTCTTGTATCGACATTTGATGTGGCTTCATCGAGTATCAGCATATGTGCATCAAGAAGCATTGCTCTGGCGATAGTTAGAAGCTGCTTTTGTCCCTTGGAAATATTTCTTCCGTCATCTGTAAGTACTGTGTCGTACTGCTTTGGCAGACGCATTATATAGTTATGAATACGGGCAGCCTTGCAGACACGCTGCACATCTTCGAGTGTGGCATCTGGCTTGCCGTAGGCGATATTTTCATAAATTGTTCCGTGAAACAGCCACGTATCCTGCAGTACCATGGCAAATGCACGGCGCAGACTGTCTCTTGTAACCTTTGTAATGTCATTTCCATCAATAGTAATTTTTCCGCTGTCAATATCATAAAAACGCATCAAAAGATTTATGATGGTTGTCTTTCCGGCTCCTGTAGGACCGACGATTGCAATAAGCTTACCCGGTTCTGCATGTAAACTCAGATCATGGATAATAGTATGATCCTTTGTGTAGCCGAAGCTTACATGGGACAGCTCTACATCTCCGTAAATGTCGGTGAGTACTTTCGCATCTGTGCTGTCAGCCGGCTCCTCTGTCTCATCAAGCAGTCTAAACACGCGCTCTGCGGCGGCAAGTGCTGACTGCAGCTCGCTCATGATATTTGCAGACTCGTTGATTGGACCAGAAAATTTTCTTGAATACAGAACAAATGAGGAAATATTTCCAAGTGTCATCTGACCAAATATGAAGCGAATCGCTCCAAAGATCGTGACTAGTGCAAGTGAAATATTGTTGACAAGGTTTACTGACGGTCCTACCATGCTGCCCATGTAATCGGCGCGGTAATAGGCATCCACAGCCTCCTCATTTTTTGCCTGAAACTTGCCTATTGTATTGACTTCCTGATGATATGCCTTTAAGCTTTTCTGACCTGCAAGCATCTCCTCTATAAAGCCGTTTAACTCGCCAAGCTTTCCTGAACGGGCACGAAAAAGAGGTCTTGTAAGTCCTGTAAGCTTTTTAATAAAGAAGATTGTAAGCGGCACAGTAACAACAAAAATCAATACAAGCGGCGGTGAAATTAAAAGCATCATAACTAGCGAGCCTATTACCGTAATAAAGCTTGCAGCAAGTGACACAACATCATTTGAAAGGCTTGTGTTTATTGTATCTACATCATAGGTGATACGGCTTATAATATCGCCTGCCGCGTGCGTATCAAAGAAGCTGACAGGAAGACGCATCAGGCGGTCGAAGATATTGCTTCGCATAGTTGAGACTATGCGCTTTGTAATCTGAAGCATGACAAGATTTAAGATATAGGCAAGTGCTGCTGATACTAAATACAGCGCAATCATGATCTCACAGCAGTAAATTACACGCTCCATATTTACCTGTCCCTTGCCAACCATCGCATCGACGGCATAGCCAGAATACATAGGACCTGCTAGCGACAGCAGATTTGAGCTTATACTTAACAAGATGGCAAGAAACAACCAGCCTTTAAACTGCCACAGATAACGGCCAAGGCGAAGCAGGATATGACGCTTTTCACCCTTTCCTTTTGTAAACTGTGCCTGCATTTTTTCTTTTTGTTCTCTTGCAATAGCGCGGCACTCCTCTGCCATGTTGCGGTTATCATTTTCCTTTTGATGTGCGCGGCATGCGGCCTCGATCTCTTCTAGCGTGATATCGTGGTTAAGCATTGGATCATTTTTTTCTTCATATTGTTTCATATTCTTATGCTTCATCAATACCACCTCCCATCTGTGACTGGCTGATTTCCCTATAGACCTCACAGCTTTCCATCAGCTCTTTATGTGTTCCATAGCCGATCATTTCTCCATCTTCAAGAACGATAATCTTATCGGCGCGGTAAATTGAACTGATTCTCTGCGCTACAATAATGGATGTAAGATCGCCATAATTTTCCTGAATTGCCCTGCGAAGACGTGCATCTGTCGCATAATCGAGCGCACTTGATGAATCGTCAAGCACAAGAATCTGCGGATGCTTTGCGAGCGCTCTTGTAATTAAAAGACGCTGCTTTTGTCCACCTGAAAGATCCATTCCCCTGATGGCAAGCATAGCATCAAGTCCCTTTTCCTCAATAAACTCGACAGCCTGCGCATCCTGTGCTGCTGCCATTGCTTCTTTCTTTGAGACATCACGTCCAAAGCGAATGTTCTCATAGATTGTATCATGGAAAATAACATCATTTTGGAAGGCAGCACCAAAAAGAGGCATGAGTTCCTTTGACGTGTAGGTGCGCACATCGCGGCCATTGACATAGATGTGTCCTTCGTCCGGATCATAGTAGCGCATCAAAAGATTCACAATAGTTGTCTTTCCTGAGCCGGTGGCTCCTATAATACCAAGCGTTTCTCCTTTATTTACTGTAAAGCTTACATCATGCAGACAGTCCTCACCGTCCCCATCCTCATAGCGGAAGGATACATGATCGAAGATAATCTGCGGCAGGACAAACTCTGCACCTGTCTCTTTGGCAGCGGCTGCCTCTGCCTCATTCACTGCCTTTTCTACTACTGAATCTACATTTCCAACAGGATGCTCTACCATAAGATCCTCAGGCAGATTTAATACCTCGCTGATACGTCTTGCGGATGCAGATGCCTTTGAATACATTACAAAAATTCGTGACAAAAACAAAATTGAATTTAAAATAATTGTCACGTATGACATAAATGCCATGATGACACCTGGTGTTGTTAATCCTTCATTGACACGCTTTGCACCTACGAAAAGAACTAGCACCAATCCTATATTTAAAATGATGCTCATGACAGGGTTCATTGCACCCATGATCATTCCAGCATGCTGATCACGCGTTACAACTTCTTCATTTATTTTTGCAAATTTACTTCTTTCTGTGTCTGTCTTTGACAGTGCCTTGATGACACGAATACCTGCAATATCCTCTCTTACAAGACGCACAAAGCGATCTACTGCCTCCTGCACCTTTGTGTACATTGGCACACCTTTACTTGAAAACAAATATACAAGAAGTGCCATGACTGGAAGAAGTGCCAACATGATGCATGTAAGCGGCGCATCCATTGAAAGCGTGACGGCAAGACCTCCGATAAGCATGATAGGCTGACGCACGCCAAGGCGCTGCATCATACCGATAAATTGATGAATGTTGTAAGTATCTGATGTTGATCTTGAAATTAGTGATGCCTGTCCTATCTGCTCCTGCTGTCTGGCAGATAAAAAGCTGATCTTTGAAAACAGCTGCAGACGGATTCTTTCTGTTGTATTTCTGGCAACAAGCGATGCCATGCGGTTTGCCACGATATTTCCAAGCAGCGCAAGAATCGCAAATAAAATCATTACACCGCCCCACGCAAACACAAAGCCAATGTTTTCAGTCGGAATCACCTTATCTACCATGATGGAAAGTGCCCACGGAATCAAAAGTTCAACAATGGTAGCAGCAACCTTTATTGAAAAACCTAATGCCATTCTTGCCCGATACGGAATCAGATAAGAAAATATCTGTTTCATTTGTTTTTTCTCCTTTCTTTTCTCTCTATATAAAGAAATGATACCACTCTTTTTGTATGCAAAGCAATGTAGAATCCTCGAAAAATTTGGGGAAATGAAACGAAGGAATTTTTTCGCGCTGCCCTTAAAAGCTGATATAGTATCGCTATAGGATATTTTGATGTTCATGTGAACACAGCTTTCATTTTAGAAAGGAAGGAATTTATGCAGGATCGAGAGGAAAAAACAGAACAGCAATTGCAGGAAACTATTAAGGCCGCTGACGAACAGCCCATTTTGATTTCGGATGCCTGCAAGCAGCTCAATATGGAGGCTCATGTGCTTCGATACTGGGAGGAGGAGCTTGGTCTTCCTATCATGAGAAATGATCAGGGCTATCGCTGCTACACAAATGCGCAGCTTCTGATGTTTCAGCGGATTAAGATTTTGCGTGATGCGGGCTATCAGCTAAAGGCTATTAAGCTGGTGGTTCCAAGACTGGCTCTTTTGGATGATGATGAATTTTATTATCTGGTGAAATTATCTGATGAGATGAATAAACGAGCCAGTGAGCTGCCTGATACGCTTCCGGCTATTCTTCCTGTCTCTGCAAGTCAGACGGAGCTTGCACGAAAGCTTCGCATGGAGGAATTTGAAGATGTTATGAACCGTATTTTAGATGAGGCACTGTGCCGACACTCCGCTGATATTAATGCACAGCTTGCAGATACAATCTGTGAAAAGATAGGTGTGCAGCTTGACAATGTTATCGCAGAAAAAATCACGGAACAGGTCAGCACAAAGGTTATCAAGGAGATGGATTATAGGATGCGGCTGCAGGATGATGAGGCAGAGGAGCGCTTTCGCAAGCTTGATGAAACACTTTTTATGCGCCGCAAAAAGTCACGTGAACAAAAAGAGGCTGCCGCGAGCCGACTGCCATGGAAAAGGAAACATAAAACGTAAGCAAAAAAGACTGCCCTCTCGGACAGTCTTTTTCTTACAGTGAATAAATTATTCGCTGATTGCACCTACTGGACATGCAGCTGCGCAGCTTCCGCACTCGATGCATGCGTCTGCGTCGATCTCGTACTTGCCTTCGCCCTCTGCGATTGCACCTACTGGGCACTCACCCTCACATGTACCACACATAATACACTCATCACTAATCTTGTATGCCATTTGTTTTTCCTCCTTGGAAATAATATTTAACGCTTTTATCAGCACCATTATTCTAATACAGGTTTGTGTTTTTTGCAACCTATATTTTATTTTACCTTCTTCCAAAGCTCATAATACATATCTTCAGCTTCTTCACCCAGATAATTGTAAACCTCACACTTTTCGATGGTTTCTTCATCTGGGAATACGCCCGGATTGTTTATGATATCTTCGTCGATTAACTCCTGTGCTGCGATATTTGGTGTTCCGTAATAGATATACTCGAAGTTATCATAAGCAGCTTCCTGACTGCACAGAAAATCAATCCACTTATGCGCGTTTTCTACATTTTCGGAGCCCTTTGTGATAACCCAGCCATCGTACCATATATTTGTTCCTTCTTTTGGAATTACATATTCAAGGTCTTCGTTCTCTTCCTGGCAGTACAGATATTCACCTGAGTAGATAACACCGATTGCTGCTGCACCGTTGATCATCTTATCACGCACCTCGTCGATGGTGTAAGCCTTGTTTAACTTGGACTGGATCTTTAACTCCTCCATTGCCTCGTTTAACTCGTCCTCATCTGTTGTGTTGCAGGAATAGCCAAGACGCTTTAAGGAGATCATAAATGCATCACGCACAGAATCCTGCATGATGATATCGTTCTTGTACGTCTCATCCCAAAGTACATCCCAGCTGTCAATTACAGCATCCTCATCTACTAATTCCTTATTATAAAGAATGCCGACTGTTCCGAATGTATATGGAACACAATATTTATTGCCTGGATCAAAGCCTTCGCAGCTCTTTAAGTAAACTTCTCCAATGTTTTCCTTGTTTGTGATCTGATCCCAGTCGATCTCCTGCAGAACATCATTCTGGATCATCTTCTCGATCATATAGTCAGATGGACAGATAACGTCATAAAGACTTGGATCTGCCTCTACACGCGGATACATGGCCTCGTTTGTATCAAATGTATCATAGATAACTTCGATACCATACTCATCTTCGAACTCGTCAATCAGATCCTCGTCAATATATTCGCCCCAGTTAAATACCTTTACCTGGCCATTTGGATACTTATCTGCCAATACAGCCTGTGCGCCAAATGCAGTAGTTGCCATCATTGCAGCAGATGCTGCTACCCATACTCTTCTTTTCATAGTCAACTTTTCTCCTCTTGTTTTCTTTTTCTTTTATCGCGCATGTCCGGAAGCGTGTTCATTAAAACTAACAACAGCAGTACAGAAACAAACATCACTGTTGACAGTGCGTTCATTGTTGGCTTGATGCCCTTTCTTACTTCACTGTATATTAATGTTGACAGCGTATTGATGCCGGCGCCTCTGGTGAAGTAGGTGATGATAAAATCGTCTAAAGACATCGTAAATGCCAGTAAAAATCCAGATGTAATTCCCGGTGCAAGATCAGGAAGCACAACCTTAAAAAAAGCAGACAGTGGCGTTGCACCTAAATCCATAGCTGCCTCGTAAGTACTTACATTTGTCTGGCGAAGACGAGGCATAACGCTTAAGATCACATACGGAATATTGAACGTGATATGCGCCACCAATATAGTGGAAAAGCCAAACTTCCAGCCAACAGAAATAAATACAAGCATCAATGAAAGTCCTGTTACAAGATCGGAATTCATAAGAGGAATGTTGTTTATAGCCATATAAGTTGTCTTAAACTTTCCTTTTAATGCATTGATACCGATACATGTAATTGTGCCTACCAGTGTGGCAACTAATGCGGACACAAATGCTATAATTAATGTATTGCTGAGAGCCTCCATAATCATTCTGCTCTCAAATAAATCCTCATACCACTTTAAGGAAAATCCTTTCCAGCGGCTTCCTTTTCCTTCATTAAAGGAAAAAATAATTAATGTTACAATCGGGGCATACAAAAAGATAAAGATCAGTGTAAGGTACATGCCCGAAAAAAAAGATTTTAATTTTTTCATCAGAATGATGTTCCCTCCCCGTTTTTATCGTAGTGCTCAAGTACTGCCATGCTGATTAAGATAAATACCATTAAGACAAGTGAAAGTCCTGAGCCAAGATGCCAGTTATCAGCTGTGGAAAATTCCTGCTCGATAATGTTGCCGATTAACATAATCTTTCTCGCACCAAGAAGATCTGAGATGGCAAATGTGGTCAGTGACGGAACAAATACCATTGTAACACCGCTTATAATACCTGGAAGACTAAGCGGCAATGTTACTTTAAAAAATACCTGCGCACTGTTTGCACCGAGATCTCTTGCTGCATTTAATACATTCTCATCAATTTTTGTTAGAACGTTAAACAGCGGAAGAACCATAAATGGCAGGAAGTTGTAGATCATACCCATAATGATTGCCGCGTTTGTTCCTACCACACTAAATGTCGGAAGACCTAAGTTTCTGCAGATATTAAATAAAATACCGCCGTCATCAAGAAGATTTAACCATGCGTAGGTACGAAGCAAAAAATTCATCCACATCGGCAGGATAAATATAAATACAACAAAGCCTTTCTTACCCATACCTGTTTTTTTTAAAATCATGGCAAGCGGATATGCAATCAGCAAACAAAGAATCGTACAGGCAATTGATAGACTAAGTGATAGTCCAAGTGCCTTTAAATGCTCTGGACTTGCTATGGCTCTTACATTTGCAAGCGTGAAGGCACCTGTGCGGTCTGTAAAGCCATACCAGGCAATCACTAAAAGCGGAATTATAGTAAAGAGAATCATCCAGACAAAGTACGGTCCAGATAACAATTTTTTCTTATTCATGGACCCCCATCGCCTCCTCATCCTCGGATTCCGGCTTGTTCATAATCTGAATGTCAAACGGATCGACATGGATGCTTACCTTTGTTCCAATCGGGAACATGTCGGTGCTGTGGACAAGCCACTCAAAACCGCCGGCCATGACCTCCATCTCGTAATGTACACCCTTAAAGATCATATGAGTAACTACTCCCTCGAGACTTCCCTGACCCTCTGGCAAAAGATCTACATCCTCTGGACGAATCACGACATCGACTGGCTTATTTCTTCCAAAGCCTTTATCCACACAGGCAAAACGGCTTCCTAAAATCTCTACAAGCTCATCTTGAATGAATGTTGCACCGATGATGTTGCTGTCACCGATAAAATCTGCTACAAATGCATTCTCTGGCTCGTTATAGATCTTTTCCGGGGAGCCCTGCTGCTGAATATAGCCCTGGTTCATTACAATGATATGGTCTGACATTGTAAGTGCCTCTTCCTGGTCGTGTGTGACATAGATAAAGGTAATGCCAAGCTCTTTTTTCATGCGAATTAGCTCATACTGCATGTCCTGACGAAGTTTTAAGTCAAGTGCACCAAGCGGCTCATCAAGAAGAAGCACCTTAGGCTCGTTTACAATAGCACGTGCAATAGCAATACGCTGCTGCTGTCCTCCTGAAAGAGAATCTGGCATACGCTTCTCGTAACCTTTCAGATTAACAAGCTTTAATGCATATGCAATCTTATCTTTAATATACTGCTTTGACTTTTTCTTGATTTTTAAGCCAAAAGCGATGTTTTCCTCGATTGTCATATTAGGAAAGAGTGCATATTTCTGGAATACAGTATTTAATGCTCTCTTATGAGGCGGAAGGGATGTAATATCCTGTCCGTCAAAAATAACCTTTCCCTTGTCAGGTGTCTCAAAACCGCCGATGATACGAAGCGTTGTGGTCTTTCCGCAGCCGCTTGGTCCTAACAGCGTTACAAATGAATTTTGATAAATATCAAGATTTAAATCATCTAGTATCATCTGCCCATCATAGCTTTTTGTGATACCCTCCAATTTAACCAGCGATTCTTTCATTGTACTATAAAACCATGCCTTTCACACATTTTTTCTGATACCTGATCAAAACGTCGGCGGTGAACTAATCCAAAGTACTGTCGCGCCTACCTTTGATGTTAAGTAATGCTGCTTACCAGATACATAGTAAAAGGTTTCTCCCTTTTTTGCCCGGTAAACCTTATTTCCCAGATGAATTGTGACAGCGCCGTTTAAGACATATCCAAACTCTTCTCCCTCATGTGGGTTGTCTGGATCTGTTGATCCTCCCGGCTCTAATTTCAAAAGAATGGGCTCCATCTGATTTTTCTGTGCATTTGGAACGATCCACTCAATCGTATTTTCGTTCTCTTCATCCTTCTTAATAAAGTAATCTTCCTTTGTAAATACAATCTGTTCTTCGGGTTCTTCTGTAAAAAACTCGCTGACAGAAACGCCCAGACACTGCAAAATATCCATCAGTGTCGCAATCGATGGAGAGGTCAGATCCCTCTCTACCTGTGATATAAAGCCCTTCGATAACTCCGCGCGGTCTGCCAGCTCTTCCTGCGTCAGCCCCTTCATGACTCTCAGCTGCTTTATCCTCTGTCCGATTTCCACATTTACCTCCCATATTGCATCCATGTGACTGCAAAAACACACAATAAAACATGGTTTGTAAAAGCAAAGTAAAGCTAAACAAAATGTTTTGTATTATTTCTGCAATTCTATTATTAAACCTCAGGTTTAGTTTTGCTAAACTCACAATAGACAATTATACCTATTTTTTTTATGTTGTCAAGCGATTTTATTTGAATATTTTTCCAAAATGTGGTATGCTTAGGTATGGCAGTTTAGCAGACTCTGCCACATGATTTGAATGAATCTGTCTGCAGCCGTTTTTGAGTGTAAATCAGGCAGATGCAGCGGCATTTATATAACTAGGAGGTTTACTTTTATGGCACAAAAATATGTTGCATATGTAGGCTCTTACACCTATTATGGTTCCAGCAAAGGCATCAGCATTATGGACGTAGATGTAGAAAAGGGCATCTTTACAAAGCGAAAGGAAGTTTCTGTCAACAATTCTTCTTATCTTGTTGCTTCCCGCAATAACAAATATTTGTATTCTGTTGTTGATGAGGGTGTTGCCGCATTTAAGATCCTTCCTGATGGTGATCTTGAATATTTAAATACTGCTTCTATCCGCGGTATGCGTACCTGTTATCTGACTGTTGATAAGGCTGGAAAGTTTTTAGTTACTGCTGGTTATCACGATGGTAAGATGACTATTCTTAATATCAATGAGGATGGTTCTGTTGGAAGCATTGCATCTGAAATCTTTGATCACGGTACTGGTACAATCGGTGAGCGTAATTTCCGCCCACATGTCACATGCGTTCAGTTTACTCCGGACGAAAAGTTCCTCTGCATGGTAGATACTGGTCTTGATAACATTAAGGCATATCGTTTTGATCACTCTAATGGTCATCTTACACTTGCCGATATCATTCATTGTGAATTAAATTCTGCACCGCTTCGTATGCTCTTCTCAAAGGATGACCGTCATATGTACATGATCTCTGAGCTGAAGAATTATGTAACAGTCTATAATTATCTTCCTCATCCAAATGAGCCTGAGTTTCAGTTTAAGCAGCTTGTATCCACACTGCCAAAGAAATATGACGAGCAGTCTGCTGCATGTGCAATGCAGTTTACAAGCGATGATAAGTATCTGTTTTGCTCTAATGCCGGAGACAACAGCTTTGCACTGTATGAGCGTGATCCGGAGAACGGCCTTCTTTATATGAAATGCGTTCTTCCAATCAGCGGTGATTTCCCGAAGCACATTTCTGTCTTCCCTGATAATAAGCATGTTGCAAGTATTAACAAGAACTCTAACTCAATTACTTTCTTTACTGTTGATTACGAGAAGGGTCTTCTTGTTATGAATGGCCGTCCGCTTAAGGTTGATACACCTAACTGCTGTAAGATTGTTCCGATTGAGGGATAAAGTTATATAAAGCCGCGGGGGTTCCCGTGGCTTTTTTCATGCCTATGAAGAATTGTGCATATACTAATAGGGATTTACGCTGATGTGAAAGGATTTCTAATTTATGAGTCTTCTTCGCTCGTTTTCTTCTGACACGCCTGACAGCGGCTTTCTTTTGACTACTGTTCTTTCTGCGCAAAATAATTATCCTATTGATGGTGCCAGCGTTTCTATAGCTGACGAATCTGATCCTGACACGATTTTGGAGGAGCTTTCAACAAATTCTGTCGGTCAGACACCTGATTTATCTGTCGCAACACCGCCTATTGACTACAGCCTAAAGCCTGATGAACCACGCCCTTATTCTGCACTGATTCTCACGATCAGTGCACCTGGCTTTGAACCTCTTACTATTCGCGGTACTGAGGTGCTTCCTGACCAGACTGCTATCCAGATGGCACGTCTTCGCCCTATTGGATCTAGTTTAAATAATTTAATTGAGATTCCTGAGCATACACTTTATGGCACCTATCCCCCTAAAAATCCTGAGGCCGAGGTAAAACCCTCCTACGAGTCAGGTGAGGTTGTATTAAGCCGTGTAGTTATTCCAGAAACTATTGTTGTCCATGACGGCACACCATCTGACCGCACGGCACCAGATTACTACGTGCCTTACAGAGATTATATTAAAAATGTAGCTTCCAGTGAAATTTATGCAACGTGGCCTGAAAGTGCTCTTGTGTCAAATATCCTGGCAATTATGTCTTTCACGCTCAACCGTGTGTATACAGAATGGTACCGCAATCAGGGTTATGATTTTACAATAACATCATCAACTGCATATGATCATAAATGGATTTATGGACGCAATATTTTTGATTCTATTTCAATTATCGTTGATGAGATTTTTGACCAGTATCTGTCACGTCCTGATGTGCGACAGCCCATTTTAACTCAGTACTGCGATGGAAAGCGTGTTTCTTGCCCTAACTGGATGAGCCAGTGGGGATCGGCATCGCTTGGCGAGCAGGGCTATTCGCCTATCGAAATTCTTCGCTATTATTATGGCGATGATCTCTATATTAATACTGCACAGCAGATCGCAGGTATTCCGGCATCATGGCCGCGCTATGATTTGACAGTAGGAAGCTCTGGTCCAAAAGTTCAGCAGCTTCAGGAGCAATTGCTTGAAATCTCGAAAGTCTACACGACTATTCCGCCCCTCACGCCAACTGGCTACTATGATGAGGCGACTGCTGAGGCAGTTCGTGCCTTTCAGAATATTTTCGGGCTGCCACAGACAGGCGTGGTAGACTTTGCTACCTGGTACAAGATTAGTTATATCTATGTAGGAATTACGAGAATGGGAGAATTAAATTAATCTGCCAAAAGGGGTCTGACCAAATGGCCGGACCCCCTTTTAAATAAAAGTGATTTTTATTTTGTTTTACTCAACAACTTCTCCTGCTCTTGCTGCATCTTCTGCTGCTGCACGAAGTGTTACCTCGTTCTCCTGGAACTCTACACACTGATCATAGCCATACTCGTTTGCCTGTGCAACCATATCAGCTACGATCTTATCAAATTCTTCATCGGAGGAAGCGTAGATTGCCTTCCAAGAACCTTCTTTAATACATGTTGTTACCTGTGTCCATACAAGCTGAAGTTCATCAGATCTTACGCCTGCTGAATACATGGTACCAGGTGCAATGTGAAGATTTACATTCTTGAAGTAGTCATCAAACAGTTCGCAGTTATTGTGATCTCTCCAATCCTGCTCAATCTCAGAACCTGCTGCAGAGTTAAAGCTTGACCATCTCTTATAGTTATAAGTCTCGCCAACCTTTGAGTCAAGATTTGTTGTATCAAGTGCCCATGTTGTATTGTTGATCTTGAAGTTTCCATCTTCGAAGGTGCCGCTGTAGCCATCAGACATTTCTGTCTTTCCATCAAGCTTTGCGCTCTTTCCAAGATCGGTAAAGCATGTATTTCCATCCTCATCATAATACCAGCATACATCCTTTGGACCATACTCAAGTGTCATACGTCCTTCTGGTGTTGCAAGCCAGTTGATGATTGCCATACAAAGTTCTGGATACTCAGTATTTGCACCGATAGTCCACGGTCTGTTTCCGCCATAAATATTCTGGCCGTAAGCGATTGGCTCTGCTTCTGACGGCGGACACGGAGCCATCATCTTGCCGTCTGATGTGTGAGCCTCGCTGTTATACAGAGAAGATCCAAGGAAATTAAATACATTCATGAAAGCAGTACCATTCTGATAATCCTCAACCATGCCATCATATCCCTGTGTCTGGGAATCTGGATCTAAAAGTCCCTTCTGGTACAGAGTGTTATAGAATTTCAGCGCTGTCAGGTATGGTCCGTTCTCCTCTAAGCATGGATGATACTCCTGCTTATCAGAATCATAAAGACCAATTCCAAATTCATCATAGCCAAAATATGCAGATGCAGTTGACTTTACAAACATAACCATATCGCCGTCCCAGTCTGCAAATAATGATACGCCATAGGTAGTCTTTCCATTATCATCAGTCGGGCAAAGTTCCTTCATCTGTGCAAGAACATCTACCATATCATCAAGATTCTTGATTTCTGGATAGCCAAGTTCCTTATAAAGATCCCAGCGAAGATCCCACTCATACATGATATCCTGACGCTGATTAGCATCTGTTGCGATATCAAATCCGATTCCATATGTTGTTCCGCCGGAAATCTTTGTATTCTTCTCAAGTGCCGGCTGCATATGCTCTGCAATATATGGACCATATTCACTGAGGATATCATCCTCGTTCCAGTCAAAGAGCATGCCCTTATCTACTGCCTGCAGATATTCATCACCGTCATTTCCCCAGATTACAAGATCGCCGAGATCACCTGACTCCATACGTGTCTCATAAGTTCCATCACTGTCAGGAATGATATTTAACTTTACATTAAACTTCTCTAACATAACTTGTCCAAACCAACCGATCTGCTCACCTGAATAGTTTGCCAGCTGGTCAAATACATTCAGTGTAACAGTCTCATCCGGAATCACGTCCTCCGGAATCGCCTTTGCAGGATCCTCAGTCTCATCTGCTGCTGCAGGAACAACAAACATTGATGCAGACATAGCTGCCGCCATAAACAGTGCACTCGCTTTTCTCAATTTCATATTTTTCTTCCTCCTAATTTTTATATGCTCCGCGCTCTTGCGGTTAACATCATTTATTATCCCTTGACAGCTCCCAGCATAATTCCCTTTTCAAAGTAACGCTGCATGAACGGATATACAACAAGAATCGGAATAACCGTTACCATGGAGATTGTGTACTTGATTACCTTGCCGCTGAGTGCTGACTTTACTGCTGAATCACTGACAGAACCACCTGACTGCATCAATGCACTTAAATTAGATGCCTGATTTAAATAAATATAGAGACGATGCTGCAGTGTGTAAAGCTCTGGCTTTGATGACATCAATATCAAAGAATCAGTGAATGAGTTCCAGTTTCCAACTGCACCGAAGATCGCAATGGTCGCTAAAATTGGCTTACTGAGCGGCCATATAATCTGTGCAAATATACGGATATGAGAAGCGCCATCAATCTTTGCGCTTTCCTCAAGCTCGTTCGGAATAGATTCGATGTAGGTTTTTACAAGAATAATATTGTATGGTGCCACAATACCTGGGATTATGTAAGCCCAGTAGGTATTTGTCAGACCAAGCATCTGCATATTCAAAAACCAAGGAATTAATCCGGCATTGAAATACATCGTGATTACGATAAAACGGTACCAAACTTTTCGTCCCCACATCTCCTGCTGTGTTACAAGATAACCTATGAAGGCTGATGCGGCAACCATAAGCGCCGTACCAAACACAGTTCTGGTGACTGATACGATAAAGGAGCTCATCAAATCACTTACATTTAAAAGTGCCGCATAATTTCCAAAATGAATGCCTCTTGGAATAAAATTGATCAGTCCTTTTACAACAAGATCGTTGTCGCTGATCGTATTGATAAACAGATAGTAGAATGGAAAGATACATATAATCGTAAACAACGTGTATACAACATAATTGATTACATTAAAAATTTGATCTCCCACACTAGTGCGGTATCTATTTTTATGTGTTTTTTCATATAATTTCTCGGCCTTTAAATCGGCCTTTTCCTGTGCTGTCTTTGCCATTGTCCCCTCCTTATACGATACTCTCACCACGGATCAGCTTAGACGCACCATTTGCTAAAAACAAAAGCGTAACACTGATAACCGATTTGAGCATACTGACAACGGTGGTCAGCGGTATGGAACCCTGTCCAATACCAAGCTCATACACATACAGATCCAAAACACGTATAGATGTCGCATTCGTCGCATTCTTGAATACAAGATACTGATCCATGCCATTGCTTAATACGTTTGCAATGGACATCAAAAGCAATACACAAAAGGTCGGAATAAGACCTGGCACGGTGATGTGCCACATACGCTGGAAGCGTCCTGCGCCGTCAACTGTTGCTGCCTCATAGAGCTGCTGGTCAATACCTGAGATACCGGCTATGTAGATAATTGCGCTCCATCCGATTCCCTTCCAGGTTCCCCAAAGCCACATCTTAAGCCATGTATGTGAGCCGTTCATAAGAAGATTATGTCCTTCACTCCATATTCCAAGATTAACAAGAATACTGCTTAAGAATCCATCTGTAGAGAAGATACATGTTGCAATTGAGTATACTAATACCCAGCTGATAAAATTCGGAACAGTAGTAAATGTCTGAACAAAACGTCTAAACTTAAGGTTTTTAATCTCACAAAGGAATATTGCAAATGCCATTGGCATCCAGCTTGTTAAAATTCCGATTCCGCTCATACCAAGCGTATTTTTCATTACATTTCCAATATCCTTTACCGTTGCCGGATTTTTCAAAAGCTCTGTGAACCACTTAAATCCAACAAAGTTTGCCATGCTCAGAGAATCGCCGGCTTTGTAGTCAAAGAATGCATATCTCCAGCCCCAAAGCGGCAAATATGAAAATACTGCAACAAGTGCTAAAAATGGCATAAGCATCAAAAATAGAGTATACTTTGTCTCCATTTCAAACTTCTTTTCGCTCTTTTGCTTTTTAAGAAGAAGTATGGCTACAACAGACGAAACAATTAAAATGACTGCAAATGCGGTCATAATTGTGACGCTCTTTGGCAGCATAGGCTCGATTTTATCAACCTTTTCACTGGCGCTTATCTGTTTGTATGCAGTAGAAATCATCACGATACCAGCTGTCATCACCACACCGCTTATCAAAGAAAAAATATTTCCAAGCTTCTTTAAGCGTATATTTCCTAGTGACATACAGGCTGCTGCTACGCCTGATGCAATGCCGACACACATAACGATTGCGCCTGCACAGTCAAGCATGAAGCTTTCTTGTGATACCCATCCCTTCTTAAATGCACGGCCAAAACCATTTGTCAACGTACTATATGAAATGCCTGACGTAAAGAGTGACAGATTCTTATTGATCATTTCACTAATTCTTGCTGGGTTCAGACTCGGTATAAATAAAAAGACAACCGACAGCAGAACGGCAGCGCGAATTACATAATAGAGATAATCATAAGCCTGGCGCTGTTTTGCTTTTTTTTGATTCATTTTCTTCCCCTTTCTGTCTGTTGTCTGCGGTAACGTTTTCGCTTTTTCTTAAAAAAATAATGATATATTATGTTATATTATTTTTTTTCAAAGACAACTTTATGTTATTTTTATTATAATACTGACTATCTAAATTTGCACTGGTGTTTTTTGAGGTATATACTGGTATTTTTTATTATTTTACTTGTTTTCTTCTTTGTTTTGTAGTACAATATGTGAAACGCAATCGTTTTCTTTTTTTGCTTTTTGTCTCTTTTGTACGATAAATTAGAAAAGTTCGTGAGGTGTTAATATGTATTCTTGTGAAACCTTATTTCCTGCCCATAATCAAATCACGATCATCAAGAATCCTTCTGCTGCAGAAGGCCGTCACAATCATACCTTTTTTGAACTTGATTGTGTAAAAGTGGGACGCTGTCTTGCTGAGTTGGGGGGGCATTCGTTTTTTCTGCCCGCTGATTCCTTTGCTTTTTTACCGCCTGATACAGCCCATCTTGTTCATCCAAATCAAGACTGCATCTGGTATCAGCTTCTGATCGCACCTGATGTTCTTGAGCAGCTGCTTTCTTTTGATAACAATATTTTCTGCGAATTTTTTCTGCAGTCTGTCTTTGCTAAGGAAAGCACTGACTGCTTGATCAGCCATACTGACAGCGCAGAACCTGATACTTGGGTACTGCTTGATGCAATGACACAGGAATGTCAGAAAGCTGATCTTTACAGTGAAAAAATGCTTTTTCATCTGCTGCTTACGCTTTTTTATAAATTAATGCGAAACGGTGAGATGACGATTCTTGGATCACATGATTTTTCTAAGAAGACTCATATGGCTGTCATTGCACGCTATCTGCTGCAAAACTACACATGCGCGTCACTGGCCGGACTGGCAGATCAGCTTAACTATTCTCTTTCCTACTGCTCTCACTTTGTTCTGGAGAATACTGGCTTCACCTTTAAACAGCTGCAAAAAAAGATCCGCATGCAAAAGGCAGTCAGTTACCTTTTATATGCGGACACACCAGTAAATCTTATTGCTGAGCAGCTTGGCTACAGCTGTTCAGAGAACTTTATGAAGGTCTTTAAACAGGAATACGGCCTCACTCCTACGCAATATCGCGCAAGAATGAAGCCGCAGTGAATCATCCCTGCAAGCAGGATGATTCTTTGACTTTTATCCCCTATTATCGTTGATATATTGGATCATTCCTGGTCCTAACTTTTCTGTTGGGCGTGCCAGAAAGCCGTGCGCTTCGTAGAAGCGCTCTCGTCCTTTTGCGCACATCAGATCCAACATCATCTCAGTACCTGGAAGACGAAGACTTTCGACGTACTGGGTCAGTCTTGAAAGAACAAGTGATCCGATTCCATAC
This sequence comes from Anthropogastromicrobium sp., assembly GCF_037349415.1. Classification (NCBI taxonomy): domain Bacteria; kingdom Bacillati; phylum Bacillota; class Clostridia; order Lachnospirales; family Lachnospiraceae; genus Anthropogastromicrobium; species Anthropogastromicrobium sp. The sequence goes on along the minus strand of NZ_JAXWCK010000016.1, from coordinate 55,889 downwards.
CCTTGCGCCTGCGGCGGAATTACAAGATCCTGCACGTAGCAGATGACTGCACCATCTCCCACTAGGCGTCCCATGCCAATTGGCTGTCCTGCCAGATAGGCGCCGACAACAAGAAGACTATTATCGAGTGCCTTCTGTGCCTGCTCACGTGATAATTTCTTCCAGCCGACAAGCGCACGAAGCTTTAGATATTCGTCTACTGTCAGCTTATTGTCGATCAATTCTATCATATCAAGATCTACTTGTCTTGGCATCGTTTTTACCTTACTTTCCTTCGTATGTGATAACGGACTCTACATCATAACCTGCCAGGCGCTCTCTTCCCTTTAATCCAGCCAGCTCCATGACAAATGCAATCTTTACAACTTCTGCACCAAGGCTCTCTGCTAACTTTACAGCTGCCTCTACTGTTCCGCCTGTTGCAATCAAATCGTCGATGATGACAACTTTCATGCCTGGACGAAGATCTTCCTTATGAATCTCAATCTCCGCTGTGCCGTATTCAAGATCGTACTTTGCAGAAACAGTCTCTCTTGGCAGCTTTCCCTTTTTTCTTACTGGGATAAATGCTTTATGCAAATTGTAGGCAATCGGCATACCAAAGATAAAGCCTCTTGACTCTAAGCCAAGTACTGCATCAAACTCAACACCCTCTAACATTTCCTGAATCTTGTCTATGGACAGCTTTAATCCGTCAGCATCACGAAGAATTCCAGTTATGTCACGAAAAATGATACCTGGCTCCGGAAAATCCGGAATACTGATTACATAATCTTCAATTCTTTTCATTCGTTTTTCCACCTTTGTTTATTTTTTATTCCTTACCTGAATGTATACGCGATCACAAACAGCACTATCAGATGCACAGGATAGAAAAAATAAAATGCATATTGTACCTTTTTGCTTGAATAGCCTTTTCTTCCATTATAAAGGGCGATTGGAAGCAGTGCAAAAAATCCATATATTTCGAAGCTGTTCTTATAATAAAGTACAAATATTCCAAGTGCCGCAAATACTACGTGAATCATCTGAGAGACTGCCGGTGTGTATGGCCTAAAAACCTTCTCCCATGGCTCATTCATAAGACCCATGACAGCGATGCACACAACTCCGCTCCAGTCATAGTCAGTATGAAAGATGAATTTTGCCATGTAACCGTATCCAAATACAAGGACTGGCCACACCAGATATTTCCAGTCTTGATCAACTACCTTCATAAATGTAACAATCATCATGCCAAACAGCAGCGTAAGAAATACATTTTGTGAAGACATATCAATCTGAAAATTTTTTAATGCCAGATCAAATGGAATCTCAGAAATTAAGGCAAGCAGTGCCAGACGCGCCATGTAGCGCTTCCAGTTTTTTGTGTACCGCACTCCCTCCACTATCTGGAAGCAGAATATAGGAAAAGCAATGCGTCCGATCATTCTGCCAATCCAGTAAAGTGTAGTTCCAGTTCCTGGCACGATATGCCTTGAAATGTTCCATACATCAACACCATATGGATCGATACAGGAGGCAAAGAGATGATCGATAAACATTGTGACCATTGCAATAATTTTTAATGCAAATGCACTCATGCTTCACCGCCTTTCTCTTTAGTAACAAGATTATTCTTCGCCATCCGGTTCTACATCATCCTCGAGATTTGCAGTGTAAACCTGACGCTTCATTGCCATCTCATCACTTGCCAGATACTCGTCGTATGTGGTAATCTTATCGATAAATCCGCCTGGAAGCAGCTCGATAATACGGTTTGCAGTTGTCTGAACGATCTGATGGTCTCTTGAGGAGAACAAAATTACACCTGGGAACTTCATCATACCGTTATTTAATGCTGTGATAGACTCCATGTCTAAGTGGTTTGTTGGCTCATCAAATACTAATACGTTTGCACCAGAAATCATCATCTTGGAGAGCATACAGCGAACCTTCTCTCCTCCTGATAAAACGCGAACCTTCTTCGCACCGTCATCACCAGCAAAAAGCATACGTCCAAGGAAACCTCTTACATAAGTGATATCCTTTACAGGGGAGTACTGCTGCAGCCAGTCATAGATCACAAGATCGCTGTCAAACTCAGCGGAGTTATCCTTCGGGAAGTATGCCTGAGATGTTGTTACACCCCACTTGAAGCTTCCTGAATCTGGCTCCATCTCACCCATTAAGATCTGGAATAATGTTGTCTTTGCCAGCTCGTTTGAACCAACAAATGCAACCTTATCGTCATGACGCAGTGTAAAGCTGATATTGTCAAGCACCTTTACACCATCGATTGTCTTACTTAAATTCTCGACTGTCAGAACCTCATTTCCGATAGTACGGTCTGGTCTAAAGTCGATGTATGGATACTTTCTGGAAGATGGACGCATATCGTCAAGCTGGATCTTCTCAAGTGCTCTCTTACGTGATGTTGCCTGCTTACTCTTAGATGCATTTGCGGAGAAACGCTGGATGAACTCCTGTAACTCCTTAATCTTTTCTTCCTTCTTGCGGTTTGCTTCCTTCATCTGCTTAATCATAAGCTGAGAAGACTCATACCAGAAATCATAGTTACCAGAATACAGCTGAATCTTTGCATAGTCAATATCAGCGATCTGTGTACATACCTTATTTAAGAAATAACGGTCATGGGAAACGACAATGACAGTGTTTTCAAAGTTGATCAAAAACTCCTCTAACCAGTCGATTGCTGCTAAGTCCAAATGGTTGGTCGGCTCGTCCATTAATAGAATATCTGGATTTCCAAACAAAGCTCTTGCAAGAAGAACCTTTACCTTGTCTGGACCATCAAGCTCACCCATCTTCTTATAATGAAGATCAGTTTCAATACCAAGACCATTTAACAAAGATGCAGCATCAGAATCTGCCTCCCATCCATTCATCTGTGCAAATTCTGCCTCCAGCTCACTTGCACGAATACCATCTTCATCAGAGAAATCCTCTTTTGCATAGATAGCATCCTTTTCCTTCATGATTTCAAAAAGACGGGCATTTCCCATCATAACAGTATCTAGTACTACACAGTCATCATACTTAAAGTGATCCTGCTCCAATACGGAAAGACGCTGTCCCGGTGTCATTGTGATGCTTCCATTTGTCGGCTCAAGCTGACCAGACAAAATCTTTAAAAATGTTGATTTTCCGGCACCGTTTGCACCGATAATTCCATAACAGTTTCCTTCTGTAAATTTGATATTTACATCTTCGAAAAGGGCGCGTTTGCCCAGACGTAATGTTACTCCATTTGCACTAATCATGTTTCCCTCTCATTCCGCCGCCTGCCTGCTGCATCTGCGGCTTATACACTCCTGTCTTCTTGTTCTCTTATCTTAATAAGCTGTCTTCTCTTGAATGACAGCTAAATATGATTACCTGATGACCGCACTTTTTGAGCATATCGATTGCTGCGGCAAGGCGCTCATCATCATAGTACGCAAATACATCATCAAACAAAAATGGCATCGGTTCGTCCTGCCACAAAAGCTTTGCAGCTGCAACACGGATGCTTAAGTAAATCTGCTCGATTGTTCCTCGGCTTACACTTTCTAACTGAATCTCCCGCTCATCTGCATACACTCTCACCTTCATATCCTGTCCAATAACAACCTTCTCATACTTTCCGTCTGTAATATCAAACAAAATTTTAGAAGCCTCACTGTTTAACAGATTTCCAAAGGTGGCACGGATACGTTCTGATACGTGATCCATTGTCTTAAGTGCCATATTGACAGATTCAATTTCTTCTGCAAGTCTGGCATTTTCTGCGGCAGCACCCTTTAGCTTCTGATCGTTTTCTTCAAGTGACAGCAAAATCTTTTCTTCTTCTTTTTGCTCATGCACAAGATAAGAAAGCTCTCGCTGTGCCTTTTCATACTGCTCTTCAAGTGGCTTGCAGCGGTCGGCAGCATCCGTCGGCATCTTTGTTTTACATTCCTCAAATTCTTTTAAGCTTTGTTCAAGCTTTTCTTTTAGTTCTTTTGATATCTTCTGGGCCGCAAACGCATTCTTTTTGTTGTCCTTACTCTTCCATGCACATAAAAACATGGAAACAATACATACAAATGCTGCGCATGCCCCGATTGTAATCATCCAGAAATCGCCTCTGTTTGTCATACCGACACTGCTGTAGCGATAGATGGAAAATGCACCAGCAAGAACAGCAAGCACTAACCATATAAGCCATCCATGTCCGCCTGCTGCCGTCATATTGGCATTAGCTGCATTTTCACTTGCCTTTTTGTCTGATTCATAGCGGCGGCGAAGCTCATTTCGCTCGCGCTCATATGCCATCAGTTCTTCCTCTGCCTGACGGCGCTCAGTCTCGATTTTTGTCTGTAAATCACTGCTTTGCTTTTCTCTAATATAACGTGAACGCTGAAGGCGACTCAGACGCTTGCCTGACTCATCTGCCATCTTTTGATTCTTTTGATGAACGCTGTCCACATCATTTACGATCTGTGACTGCAGACTCTGCTTTTTTAATAACAGCTCCTGTTTTGCCTGCTTGACGTCGATGTTCAGATTTTTGCTCCGACTGGCATTGACTGCCATATCCTCAAGTTCCTTTGCAAGCTGAGGATCTGTAGCACTCTTTAGCTGCTCAATACAGATAGTATTAAGATAGCTTGTCTCAGTGAGACCGCTCAAAATCTGTCTTAAATGCTGCTTTGCCGGCTGAAGCGACTCGCCTGTCTCATCATCAAATACACGAACCGTTGGCTGCGGTCTTAAAAAGTTTCGCTCGATTCTGTATACTTTATCATCTTTTTTAATCCACATTCTTCCACAAAAATCATGCGGTGTCTCCCATGGAAGATAATGACTGTAACGCTCATTTCCCTCCTCTGTATCCGGGATGCCAAACAGCATACTGCGCACAAATGCATGAATCGTGGATTTTCCAGCCTCATTTTTGCCATACACAATATTCAGGCCGGACGTAAATGTAATTGTTTTTAAATGGAATTTTCCAAAATGTGTCAATTCCAGCTTTAGAATATTCACTTGCTACCCCACTTCCCTGTCTGTTACTGTGTCTTCTGTACGGCATTTAAAAGTGCCTCCAAGCCGCAGTAAAGTGCTTTTTGCTCACGCGTTCCTGCCGGTTCTTTTAAAAACTCTTCCAGATACATACCGATCATATCATCCTTATGCTCATCTAAAAGTGCCACCAGATTGTAGTCTGGCATTGTGCCGTCCTTTACATCTGCCACATTGCCAAGCGCAAGAAGACGTGCTCTGTCATATGGCTCTTTTGGCTGATAACGTCCTTCAAGACTAATCGTGAAGATGTTATCGCTGCCATACTGATTGATTGCAGCTGTCAGCTTTTCTTCCAGCTCATCCTCTGTAATATCACTTGACAGGCGCACCTTAATATTGATGTATTCACGGCAGGCAAACGGTACGAACCTAATCGTTGTACTATCCTCGTTAATCTCTCCGAGAATAAATCCATGCTTGCCTGTTTCATGTACGCTAAGAGGCTCAAGTGATCCGGCATAAGCCATGTGCATACTTTGCATAACGCTTGCCTTGTGCTCGTAGCCAAGTGCAATATAGTCAAAGCCTTTTTCAGACAACTCTGAAAGGTCTGCCGGCATATGATTATCATCACCTGTATAGCCAAGCAAAATCTGATATTCACTTTCTTTATCTGGTCTTGCATCCTCCAGATACGGCTTGCCTTCTGTCGGAGCATAGTAGCTGCATCCATGAACAGATGTATTTATGTTTCCCAGCTGCACATTCATGCAATGCTTATCAGACAGCATATGTACCCATGACTGCCACGGATATGTCTTCCACGGACTATCTTCTGTGATATAGTCAGATGCACCGGCAATCATGACAACTTCTGTGGCGGTCAGTCTGGCAAACAGCTTTGCTGCCCGGTCAAGATCTGCCCAGACGGGAGGTCGATCAAAGAGATCGCCTGCGATTAATAACAGGTCGATCTCTTTTTCATTACACGCATCTATCACTGCAGCAAATGAGTCCCAAATTTCTTCTGCACGGTTCTTTCCCCAGAGAAATTCTGCTTCAGGGCTGCTGCCCAGATGCAAGTCTGCTATGTGTATAAAGCGCATTTGGTCTCCTCTCTTGTTGTGTTATTCTACTTTGATGATACCTACGGCTTGCTCCGCTGCTTTGCAGCTCTCACAAGCCTGCAAACATTCGGATTCGCTGATTTTCTTCGAAAATCGCTGCATCCTCATGTTTGTTCGGATCCCGAGGTCAAATGTGCTCTCTCGTGCAAGCACGATCGCACATTGACTTCGGTCTCCTAGTATCATCAAATATCACAGTTATTTACAGTTCTTGGGAATGGAATTACGTCGCGGATGTTGCCCATTCCTGTCAGGTACATAACGCAGCGCTCAAATCCCAGACCAAAGCCTGCATGACGTGCACTTCCGTACTTTCTTAAATCCAGATAGAAGCCATAATCTTCTTCTTTTAAGCCAAGTTCTTTCATACGCTCTGTCAGCTTTGTATAGTCGTCCTCTCTCTGGCTTCCTCCGATGATTTCTCCGATACCTGGTACGAGGCAGTCCATTGCGGCAACTGTCTTTCCATCTTCATTTTGCTTCATGTAGAATGCCTTGATTTCCTTCGGATAATCAGTTACAAATACAGGACGCTTGAAGATCTCCTCTGTCAGATAACGCTCATGCTCTGTCTGTAAATCACAGCCCCAGCTTACCTTATAATCAAACTTATCATTGTGCTTCTCTAAAATCTCGATTGCCTCTGTATAGGTGACATGACCAAACTCAGAGTTTAATACGTGATTTAAGCGATCTAATAATCCCTTGTCGATGAAGGAATTGAAGAACTCCATCTCCTTTGGTGCCTTCTCTAATACATAGCGAATTACATACTTTAACATTTCCTCTGCTAACTTCATATCATCATTTAAATCAGCAAATGCCATCTCAGGCTCGATCATCCAGAACTCTGCTGCATGACGTGTAGTGTTTGAGTTTTCTGCACGGAATGTCGGTCCAAAGGTGTAGATGTTTCTAAATGCCATTGCATATGTCTCACCGTTTAACTGTCCACTTACAGTCAGGTTAGTTGGCTTTCCAAAGAAGTCCTGTGAGTAGTCAACCTTTCCATCCTCTGTCTTCGGGATGTTGTTTAAATCCATAGTTGTTACCTGGAACATCTCGCCTGCACCCTCGCAGTCACTTCCAGTGATCAATGGAGTGTGCACATATACAAAGCCCTTCTCCTGGAAGAACTGATGAATAGCAAATGCGATCAAAGAACGAACACGGAAAACTGCCTGGAAGGTGTTTGTACGCGGACGCAGATGGGAAATGGTACGCAGATATTCCATGCTGTGACGCTTCTTCTGTAACGGATAGTCTGGTGTAGATGCACCCTCAACTGTAACAGTCACTGCCTGAATCTCGAATGGCTGCTTTGCCTGCGGTGTAGCAACTAATGTTCCCTTTACAATCAGGGCTGTACCTACATTGCACTTTGAGATCTCTGCAAAGTTCTCCATGGTATCATGATATACAACCTGAATTGGCTCAAAGCTAGTTCCATCGCTTAGTACGATAAATCCAAATGTCTTGGAATCACGGATACTGCGAATCCATCCTCCTACTGTTACTTCCTTATCCATATACGCGTCCGGCTGCGCAAAAATTTCGCGGACTGTAATTAATTCCATAATTGCCTCCTTTTAGTAAATGAAATTGCGGCAGCAAATTTTTTTCATAACAGCTGCACACAGTTGTTTTTAATTATACCGCGAATAAACGAATATGACAACTGCCTTTTTTCGCAATCCCGGTACTTTACAGTTGTTTTTTCATAAGATAAAATAGAAGGCAGCAACTTCCATAAAGAAAGGATCCTTTTTTATGAACCAAATCTATCTTGATCATGCCGCAACGACCCCACCTCTGCCAGAGGTCTGCGACACTATGATCTCTTATATGAAAAGTGAATGGGGAAATCCCTCTTCGCTGTATGATTTTTCTGATGAACCACGACGCGCCGTTTTGGACGCGCGTGCACATACTGCCGCCCTGATCCATGCTGATCCAAAGCGTATCTTTTTTACTTCCGGAGGCTCTGAATCTGACAGCTGGGCACTTATTGGCTGCGCACGGCTGCTTCGCTGTAAAGGAAATCACATCATCGTCTCTGCTATTGAACATCATGCAATTTTGCATGCAGCCGCCTTCCTTGAAGATGAAGGCTTTGATGTCACTTATCTGATGCCTGATGCAGCCGGCTTCATTCACCCTGAAAATCTTCTAAAGGCAATGCGCCCTGATACGATTCTTGTGTCAATTATGATGGCAAATAATGAAATTGGTACGATACAGCCAATTTCTGATTTAGCTTATATTGCTCATACAAACGGCTGTGAGGGCTGTCTTTTTCACACTGATGCTGTTCAGGCATACGGACAAATTCCTATTGACGTAAAACGTCTTGGAGTTGATCTTTTAAGTGCCAGTGCACATAAAATTTATGGACCAAAGGGCATCGGTCTTTTGTATATCCGCGATGGCGTTACACTGACACCACTTATATTTGGCGGAGGACAGGAAAGTGGCATTCGCGGAGGCACAGAAAATGTACCGGCAATTGCAGGCTTTGGCGTGGCAGCAAAAATCGCATTTAATCAGATGCGCACCACAATGCGTCACGAAATTGCCCTTCGCAATTATCTGATTCAACGAGTACTGCATGAAATTCCATTTTGTCAGTTAAATGGCAGTCACCAAAATCGTCTTCCCGGCAATGCAAACTTTTCATTCGAATATGTCGAGGGCAGCTCCCTTCTTATGATGCTTGACGCGCAAGGTATCTGTGCATCATCTGGCTCTGCTTGTGCCTCTTCATCTGCGGAGCCGTCCCATGTACTGACTGCAATCGGATTGTCTGATGAGCTTGCACATGCTTCGCTTCGTCTGACACTTGGACGAAACACAACAAAAAAAGAGCTGGACTTAGTTGTTTCAATATTAAAAGAAACAATTGACCAGCTCAGAAGTATTTCTGATTCTTATCTTAATCGGATTTCGCGATAGTTGCCTCTTCGCTTACTGTATAAGATATGAACGGCATATAATAACTCAAATGCTACGATGGCTGCCTGTACTAATAAACTTACGGGCAGCCAATGCTGCGTAATCCAGTTTTGTTTATAATTTCCCATGTAATTAATCATATCAAAAATTGCACTACGGCTTCCCGCCTGGTAATTTAATACACCATAAAATGTGACAACTGGATTAGTAAGAAGCAGATAATGATACCAGGATACAGGACTTCCCAACTGATCTCCATAGACTGATGAGCTGTACAAAAGGCTCGGTGCAAGATGAACAAATAATGTTCCACCGATCAAAATCAGATTTGAAGCGTAGGCAGAAAGCGCCGCGTAAACTGAACGATTTGCACCTGCTGAGCATAGAATGGAGAGCGAACAAATCTCAAGTGCAACAACAAGAAGCACGCTGATCATTGCAATAAGATCGCGCATCTGAACACCACCGTACACAAATACAAGTGAAAAAACTGGAAGTGATGTCACAATAAGCACAAACATCATATTCATGCAAGAAACAAGCTTTCCTAAAATCACCTGCCATGGCGAAACACCCGTCGATAAAAACAGCTCCAGATTTCCATTTTCGCGCTCCTGACTGATGCCAGTTCCTGCAAGTGCCGGGGCGATAAAAACGATCATCAAACATTCTGCCATCGCAAGCGTAAGATATAGCTGAAGCAGTGCGGCATAATCATTTTCACTGCTCGTCTTCATGTAACTTACCATGTTCATGAATACAACTATTGCTATAACAGCAATCACACTGTTAACAGAAAGAACAGCAATTAGAAATGCCTTGCTGCGGTTTGCTGCCCAACGATCCTTTTCATATATTGGATTATGGAATTTGCTCATCTTCTCCCCTTTCCGCCTGAAATTTCACGCTCTAACAGATTTTCCAGACTGCTCTGCCCACGGCTAAATGAGTATACCTTGACATTGCTTTCTATAAGTTTTTTTAAAAGTGCAGCTTCATCTTTGATGCCTCCAGCAAAATGCATAACGATAAAATTACCATCTCTTGAAATCGTGCGCACAAGCGCTTCCTTTCGCAAAATGGCAACAGCTGCCTCAGGCGCTTCACAGACACGAAGATATAAAAGTGCCTCGCTTCTTGCCTGACGAAGAATATCTGACAGATTTCCTTCACTTATAATGCGTCCCTTCTCAATAATACCGATCTCACCGCAAAGATGCGCTGCATCTGGAAGTGACTGCGATGCCATTAAGACAGTTACCTCATCCTCTGCAAGAATAGCAAACAATTCCTCCATCGCAAGCTTTTGTGCACTCTCCATCCCATTAAATGGATCATCAAGAAGCAGCAGGCGCGGACGATGAAGAATCGCCCGCAAAAATGAAAGTTCTCTTCTGACACTAGCAGACTGCTCCTCCACAAGCTGCTCTGCTCTTCGCTCAAGGTGCCCCAGCTGAAGCACCTCCATGCAGCGCTCTCTCGCTGCAAGACCATAAAGTCCCTGCGCATGTGCATACACTTCGAGATACTCCATTACCTGAAGACGCGGAAAATAACCATCCTGCGATCCCATATAGCCCAGAATACGAAGAATATTTTTCTTATTTTCTCGTTTTGACACATCCATCCCATTAATGTAAATATTTCCGCTTTGCGGCTCTAAAAGACCAGAACAAAGACGAAGAAGTGTTGTCTTACCTGACCCTTTTCTGCCAAGAAGCGCATAAAAGCTGCCCGGCGTAACGTTTAGCGTAAGCTCGTCGATCAAAGTCTTATTTTTTACCTTAAATTTAAGCTGATTTACAGACAGCATACATGCCTCCTATCTCATAGTTATCATGTTACATCCGTCAGTTCTGTGTGACAGACAAACAAATAATGGTATCATTTTCTACCGGATAATCTGTATACTGCTGTATAGCAGGCATATAATCAATTTGCGCCATAACATATAACTGCTCTTTTTTTGTATACAAATAGTATTCATAATAATCTGCTAGCTTTCCAATCCACTGACCGCGGTTTTTGTATGCACCATCTGAAAACTGATCTTTTGTCATCATATGAACACGTCCATTTTGCTGTTCTGTCTCCAAATCAATTGTCTCCCCCGGCTTCCAGTGCTCGATCAGTGCAAGCTCATTTCCTGTATTTACTACAGCCGATATAAGTTCGTATTCAGTATTATTTACAAGTGTTCCAAAAACTCCTGACGCATTTTCTTCAACTGTGCCTGTAATAGTTCCGATACCTGAAATATTATTTTCAAGTGCAAAACAGCGTGAGGAAAAGGCTGTCAGGTTTTCCAAAGACAAAAGTGTCTGCTCTTTAGAAAAATCAAACGACACGACACGCTTTGCATTGACAGTTCCGTTTTGTGTGCCGCTTCCCCAATAATACTCTTCCATAAGTGATGTAACATGGTATGCTGGATTAATGCTTACCTCATAGCTGCTGTTAAACGGTGCCTGAATGCTTGTATAGATTGTTTCACTATTCTCATTTTCTCTGCTGTTCTCATCAGATAATACAGTGAGGCTTCGAATAAATGGCCGTGAATAACGTGTGCTTGTTCCTACTATGAATATCAAAATGGAAAAGCATGCAGCAAGCAGACAGACAAGCGGGCGAAACCAGCGTATCCTTTTTTTCTTGCGCATCAAAAGATAAATTCCAGGAATGCCAACTACCAGATATAAAATCAAAATGGCTACATATATCCATACCTTTGGTGTCTCAGCAGATGATTTATGTGTCCTGAGTCTGTAAAGCAGCGATGAATTTTCATAAACACTAAGAGAGCTAAAATCTTCTGAGTAGCTTCCGCTTGCTCCTTTGCTCAAGATTAGAATAAACTGCGACTTTCTTTCATCTGTAAGACGTGACACAGTCTGGCTGAGTGTTTTTCCAAGAAACCATACACTTCCATCTCCAAGACTTCGGTAAAGCAGCTTTTGGTTACTGCCTGCACTAAAAGTTTTGGAGCTGCCAAATCCGTTTATATTCATTTTCTGGAGTGCTGTCCATCCGCCGCTTCCCTCAAATACAATCGTACCGCCCTCTTTTACCCATTCTAACAATGCATTTTTCACATCACTGCTTAGTTCTTCAAAATAGGCAACATCAACCGATAAAAAATCGAGCATACCGTAGCCCTCTTTTTCGGTATACAAATTGTCTTCTGTGAGTGTGACAGTTCGTACTGAAACCGCTGTTCCAAGATCATTTCTTTTAATTTGCTCTGGCCATGATACGGTATCTGTCTGTTTTCCCATATGGCCTGCTAAAAGCATATTCTGCCATTCATCATATGCCTGATAGGTACATGTTCTGCTGTAAATGACACGCTCATAGCTATCAAGAAGTTCAATTGTAATCTGACTGCTGTATTTCGCTGCAGGAACAATAAACGAGATCGTCTGTTCATTCTCATCTGACAGCGGCTTTCGGTACGCATAGTAATCACTTGCATTTGTCGGCACTGTAAGAACGCATGTTCCACCCTCTTTTGCATAATCTCCATCAACATGCACCGTAACTGGAAAAGGATGTTCTTCCACAAGAATCCCTTCTCTTCCAAGACCAAGACTGACACTGACTGTTCCTGAATAGGCGCGGTACGCGCGTTTTGAAGCATTTTTACAGCCACCTGCTGTAATCAGGCATAGGACAATTGTAAAAAACAGTACTGTGACTGCAGTGCGATGGGTAGTTTTAGGTCTCATCTGACACCTCCTGCGTAGCATGATTGTCATCCTCGATATTTTCTTCATGTGTGCTTGGCAGCATCACACTAAAAACAGTTCCCTCAAGGCTGCTTTTTGCCGCAATTGAACCTCCGTGTATACGCGCCACATTTGCTGCAATCGCAAGACCAAGACCTGTTCCTCCTGTAGCGGAATTTCTTGAACTTTCAGCACGGTAAAACTTTTCAAATACGCGGTCTAAATCCTTTTGCGGAATTACCTTTCCAAAGTTAATGATATCTACTGTGATTGCTTCTTTTTGTGTTCTCGTCTTTACAATCAGAAGCTTTCCCTCTTTTCCATACTTGATTGCATTGTTAATCAAGTTGTCAAAAAGACGCACAAGAAGCGTAGCATCACCCTGAATTACAAAATTTGATGCATCGGGATGGTACTCGTAATCCATCTCGTTATTCTCAAATACCGGATAAAATTCATCAAGAAGCTGCGCTAAAAGTGTTATTATATCAATTGGCTGCATATTTGTAGTCTGCTTACTGTAGCTAAGCTTAGTAAATCCAAACAAATCTTCTATCATCTGCTGCAAATGTTTTGCCTTGTCATGAGCAATCCTGATGTAATTCTGACGCGTCTCTTCTGGAAGATCCTTTCTCATGGAAAGAATATCAAGATATCCTAAAATTGATGTGAGCGGTGTACGCAAATCATGTGCAATATTAGTTATCAGCTCGTTTTTTGTCTCCTCTGCCTGCTTTTCTTTTTCAAGAAGCTGCTCGATCTCCTCTGCCATGTGATTGACCTGCATTGCAATATCTGACAGCTCATTATCGCCTCGCACTGGAATACGCGTATTAAAATGTCCCTCAGAAATCTCCTGAAGAGATGCTGAAATCTTTCTTGTATATTTTAGTGTTCGATGCTGAAGCATACCAAACACAAAAGCAAACACGCATATGCCAATCAGCAGATAAACAAAAATCAGGGGCGCGTTATACTCACCTGACAAACTGGCGACGCTCCCCTGAAAACCGAACTGACACAAAATCACGTCGGCCAGCTTGCTGTTTAGCAAAAGTGCGACCTCAGCCGCCAGCGCGGCAGCTGCACTTAACACAGTGTTAAGCAGCAGACTGCCTCTATATTTCACTTTATTTTTACTGGTCAATTTTGTATCCAACTCCCCATACGGTTGTTATGATCTTATCCTCACGATTATCATCCTTGATTTTTGTACGAAGACGGCGGATATGTACCATAACAGTATTATTTGCCTCGTAAACAGTTTCATTCCAGACGTTTTTAAAGATTTCGTCTGTACTGAATACCTTGCCTGGGTTTTGTGCCAACAGACAAAGAATATCAAATTCAAGCGGTGTCAGCTTAATTTCCTCACCATCTACAGTAACAACATGAGTTGTGCGATTAATCACAACACCTCGTATTGAAATGACTTCACTTGCGTCCTTTTTTTGTACGCCATCTGGATTAAATTCCGTATAACGGCGAAGCTGTGACTTGACTCTTGCAGTAAGCTCTAATGGGCTAAACGGCTTTGTCACGTAGTCATCTGCTCCGCAGCCAAGTCCAAGAATTTTATCAAGATCTGCTGACTTAGCACTTAAAAAGATAACCGGAATGTTGCTGAATTTCCTAATCTGTCTGCACATCTCGATGCCGTCCATCTCCGGCATCATAATGTCTAAAATAGCCAGCTGAATATCATGCTCCTGTAAAATCTGAATACCTTCTTTTGCACTGTATGCCTTCCAGACACGATATCCATCGCTGACAAGATAGATTTCAAGAAGATCAGCAATTTCTCTCTCGTCATCTGTTACTAATATATTAATTTGATCCATGTTTTTCTCCGTTTCACTTTGCCGCTGCCGCACTCAAACGACAGAGCACTTTTTTAGTCCTGCGCATCCTCTGCTGTAAGCGGCTCGAATACGCGTTGCTGCTGCAAACCTTCATCTTCCCTAAAAGCCTGCTCCTCTGCCTCATTGCAGAACACTTCCTGAGAGTCAACAAGCACTTTTCCTCTCTTATCGATGCGCTCATACTGACCGCTTTCGTCCATCTTCATGATTCTTGCACGTACAGTATCCTCAAGCTCAACCTCTAAGATATGACGCACCTTTGCACGTACAGATGGATCAAGCACTGGGAATGTAATCTCCACTCTTCTGTCAAGGTTTCTTGGCATCCAGTCTGCACTTCCCATATAAATTTCTTCATTTCCGCCATTTCCAAAACAGAAAATACGGCTGTGCTCAAGGAAGGTTCCTACTATAGAGCGCACACGGATGTTTTCACTGACTCCTGGTATACCAGCCTTTACACAGCAGATGCCACGAATGATCAGATCAATCTTAACACCGGCTGCTGAAGCCTCGTAAAGTGCAGCAATGATGCCTTTATCACAAAGGGAGTTCATCTTAGCAATGATATATGCCGGACGACCGCTCTTTGCAAACTCAGTTTCTCTTTTAATCCATGACAAAAACTTTCCTCTTAGCCAAAGCGGTGCTACAGCAAGCTGATTCCAAGACTCCGGCTCTGAATAACCAGACAGCATGTTAAATACAGCAGTAGCATCCTCACCGATCATGCGGTTGCATGTCATGATACCACAGTCAGTGTAAAGCTTTGCAGTCGCATCATTATAATTTCCAGTTCCTAAATGTACATAGCGGCAGATTCCATCTTCCTCATCACGAACGATAAGTGTAATCTTGCTATGCGTCTTTAAGCCGCGAAGACCATAAATTACATGGCAGCCTGCTTTCTCAAGCATCTTTGCCCATACAATATTGTGTTCCTCATCAAAACGTGCCTTTAACTCGACAAGAACTGTTACCTGCTTGCCATTTTCTGCTGCCTTTGCAAGTGCTGCAACGATTGGTGAATTGCCGCTGACACGGTACAATGTCTGTTTGATTGCCAACACCTTTGGATCAACTGCTGCTTCTTTAATAAAGTTTACAACAGGGTCGAATGTGATGTATGGATGATGCAGGAAAATATCACCTTTTTTAATGTTGTCAAAGATGGACAGCTCTGGGTCAATCTGCGGACAGCTCTGTGGCTTATACTTTGGCTGCTTAAATGCATCAAAGCCTTCCATTCCATAGAGCTTCATTAAAAATGTAAGATCGAGCGGTCCCTGGATCTTATAAATTTCCTCGTCTGATATCGCTAGCTCTTTTTTAAGATATTTGAGCAGATATTTGTCAATCTCCTCACTGACCTCAAGCTTGATTGCCTCGCCCCACTGGCGCTGCTTTAACTGCTTTTCAATTTCCTGAAGAAGATCCTCTGCTTCCTCCTCGTCGATGCTAAGATCTGCGTTTCTTTCAATACGGTATGCAGCAGTACTTATGACATCATAATTTAAAAACAGCTTGCTGATATTTCTGCGGATGATTTCTTCAAGAAGAATCAGCTTAACACCCTCTGTACATGGCAGCTGTACAATTCGTCCCATTACAGACGGCACCTGAACTGTCGCAAACTCAAGCTCTGGCTCCATTTCCTCTTCGCTTTGATTCTTTGTCTTAATGAGTGCAGCAATATTTAATGACTTATTTCTGATTAACGGAAATGGTCTTGATGCATCTACAGCCATCGGTGTTAAAACAGGGTACACCTTTTCCATAAAGAAATTGTCTGCAAATGATGCTTCCTCATCGTTCATCTGCTCAAATGAAGTTAACACGGTGATATGCTCCTTTGCCAACAACGGCAAAAGACTTCTGTTATATGTTGAATATTGTGTCTGAGTAAATTCATGAAGTGCTTCGCTGATAGCTGAAAGCTGCTCCTTTGGTGTCATACCTGCAATGTCCGGCTTTTTGTATCCAGCATTTACCATATCCTTTAATGATGCAACACGCACCATAAAAAATTCATCCAGATTTGATGAGGTGATGCTTAAAAATTTGAGGCGCTCAAACAACGGATTACTCTTATCCCTTGCCTCTTCCAGCACACGATAGTTGAACTGAATCCAGCTTAATTCTCTGTTTGTATAATATTGACTATTTTCAAAATCCATCTTGCCAACCTGCCTTTCTATTTTTCTCTATTTTTCTCACTGTTTCTTTTTCTTCTGCTTAATTTCAAACCCAAGTCCGTATACTTCCTCAAAGAAATCCTGCTTATCCTTTAATGTCTTTTTCTCGAGCGTAATGTTGTCCGGATAAGCTGTCGTGATCACGATATTTGAGTCCTTAATAGTCAGCTTCATATCGGCAAATTTCTGGCGGTGGCTTCGATCAAGCGCATTGCATACTCTTAAGATAGCTGCTAATTTCATAACAATCAAATATTCGTCATTGCCAAGCTTTCCATCAAATTCCCTGAAATTTGGAAGCTCCATTGTGTTGTAGCGGACAATGCATGCAACCATCTCACGCTCCATATGAGAAATTCCGAGAATTTCTGTAGACATAATAATTTGATATGCACACTCGCCTGGTGCACTCATACTTATAAATTTTCCACAGTCATGTAAAATGGCAGCCAGACGAAGAAGCAGACGCTCACGCTCCCCAAGACCATGATATTTTTGCAGCAGATCAAAAAACTTGCCTGCCATCTGCTCAAGATATTCTGCATGAGCCTGATTTCCTTTGTAGCGCTTGCAGATTGTCTTTGCAGATGCAATTATGTCTTCTTCGAAATTGTATGTGATGCGTCCAAGCTTATGCTTTTCCATGTAATCAATTGCATAACCGTCACAAAGATCAGACTGCGGAATCCAGATTCTCTCTGCCTGACTTGCATCAAGAAGTGTCTGCGCCAAAATCATAACAGGAAGCACCATCGCTGCATACTCAAACGGCATGTCAAGCATCTGACTAATCTCACTTGTTGATTTTCCGCGAATCTGTGAGTACAAGTTTCTGATATCCTCTGCGGTTATGCCTGGATCTCCAGTATGCTCAAGCACCTTTCTGATCTGAGAAATAAGTGTATCACCGACAAGAATCAGACTGCGGATCGTGTGATCCTTTAAGAACATTTTCTCAAATGTCTGTACATCATTGTCGATCATTTCCTTTAACACAAGCTCCACAACAGGATATTCCCATGAAAATGCAGAGAACATCTCACCAATCTTTGCCATTCCAAGACGAATATTCTGTGTAGTTGCAAGAGCTTTTTTCTCGTAGATAGAAATCTGTAAGCTTCCTGATCCAATATCAACCATAGCTGTTCCCTTTTCCGGAAGCTTAAAATCATTTTCTCTTGCAATTACACCCTTAATTCTTACATAACGCTGCTCAGAATTACTAAGTACCCGCACGCGGATTCCTGTGCGCACCTCAATCTGGTCCACGACCATTGCACAGTTTTTCGCCTCACGCACGGCACTGTTTGCAAGTGCATAATACTCTGTTATTCCATACTCAGCCAGCGTCTGCTTAAAATGAGTAAATGCATTACAGATCTGTTCTAAGACCTGTGTACTGATTCGCCCCTCTGAATATGTATCTTTTCCTACTGGAACCATTCGGCGCAGGCTGTCAATCACCTGCATTCCCTTTCTAGGAGCAATCTCGTACACTTTCATAATCACGTCCTGTGCCCCGATCTCCATTACTGCCATACGCACTGCTGCCATAATTTCACGTCCTTTCTATTGCTTTACTGTTTTTTTAATGCCTTTTGTCCAAGCAGATAAATAATAAACTGCTGTGCACATCTTCCGCTTCTGCCTCCATGATTTAATTCCCATCTGCCTGCCTCTAACAAAAGCTCGTCTGTGTCCATTTCGATGCCATTCTTTTTTGCAAGATTGATCACAATATCATCGTACTCCTGCTTTTCTGGTGCACCATAATAGATTGTTACGCCAAAACGTGCCACCAAAGACAGCTTTTCCTGCACTGTATCTGAAGAATGAAGCTCTGGCTTATAATCCTTTACATCATCGAAGCTTTCCTTAATTAAATGACGACGATTACTTGTAGCATAAATCAGCACATTATCTGGTTTTGTCTCAAGACCGCCCTCGATAACAGCCTTTAAATATTTGTACTCGATCTCAAACTCCTCAAATGACAAATCATCCATATAAATAATGAATTTATAATTGCGGCTTTTAATCTGAGAAATAATTTTTGGCAAATCTTTGAACTGATGCTTATACACCTCGATCAGACGAAGTCCCTTAGAATAAAACTCGTTCATGATTGCCTTTATGCTAGAGGATTTTCCTGTTCCGGCATCACCAAACAAAAGGCAATTGTTTGCGGCCTGTCCATTAACAAAACTAAGTGTATTATCAACTAACTTTTTCTTCTGACGCTCGTAACCTACAAGATCATCTAAATGCACATGCTCAGTACATGTGATTGGCTCGATGATTGGCTCTCCATCATTATCCTGGCCTATGCGGAATGCCTTATGAAGACCAAGCTTTCCAACACCATAATCGCGATAAAAATCTGTCAGCGTATGTAAAAAATCTTCCTCACTGTCACATGCACCAAGATTTTTTCCAAGCTCTGTGATGCTGTCGCGAATACGCTTGTTAAATACATGACCATTTGTATTAGAGTTTACATAATTCTCCAAAAGAGCTGCCAAGCTGCATCCAAATGCACGGTCTAAATCTTCAAGGCTTACTGCAAACATTTCTTTCCAAAATGAAATATCTGGAAGAACAAGCTTTGATAATGTTCCCTGCGGAAGACCCTTTTTCTCACATGCCTTAGAAAACGCATTTTCTGCATTTGCCAATATACAGGCAAGTACACTGTGCCACAGATTTTCCTGCAGTCCATAGGCTGCTGCCATCTCGATCATCTGATGGATGCAGTTTTCATAGCATTCTAAATCATCCTCGGTAAGCGCATCAATCTGTGCCTTTTTTGCCAATGTTCTCATCTGGTAAACCAGATCTTCGTGTTCAAAGTTTCTGTATAATAATAATCTGTTCATGTCAAATCCCCTGATGCTTTCTATAATAATTAATTCGTTACTTTTGAAACTTTTCTATGTTTTTAGTAGTTTCCCAAGATTTTCAAGCGTGCAGCCTCCTCTTTGATGCCAAGAATCGCATTTTCTACAGCTGCATCGGCAAGATTTCCTTCGAAATCAACAAAGAAGCGATACTCAAATGGCTGCTCTGGAATTGGTCTTGATTCGATTTTTGTCATATTCAAATCATTATAAATCATATGAGACAAAATCGTGTATAAACTTCCGCTCTCATGAGGAATCTCAAACATGATAGAAATCTTTGATGCATCCCTGCGGTAGCATTTTTTTCTGCTTACAATAATAAATCTTGTTGTATTAGTCTTGTTGTCATTGATTCCTTCCTCAAGAATCTCTAATCCATACAGCTTTGCCGCTGTTTCGCTTGCTATTGCAGCTGTCTTTGGATTATTTTCCTTAATGACCTTCTGTGCAGCCATTGCCGTATTTGCCTGACTGATCTGCTGCCAGGATGAGTGCTCATTTAAAAATTTTCCACACTGCATAAGTCCCTGCGGATGAGAGTAAACTGTCTGAATCTTATCTATGTCTGCACCCTTTAATCCTAGCAGACAATGACGTACAGGAAGATAATACTCGCCTACAATAGTATTATCGTAGCGTGTCAAAAGATCATACACATCACCAACCTGTCCGGCACTGGAATTTTCAAGAGGCAGCACGCCAAAATCAGCTTCTTTATTTGCAACTGCCTTCATGACCTCCTCGAAGTTTGGCACATGAAAATATGTTGCCAAGTCTCCAAAATATGCCATGGAAGCAGCATGACTGTATGCTCCTTCTACTCCCTGAAATACGACAGTTGCATTTATTTTGTCAATCTCATCCACACAGTCAAATGGAACCGGCTGAGCAACGCCCTCTTCCTTCATGATCTGATACTGACGCTTGCGGCAAATTGCCATGACCTGTGTAAACAAATCGCAGATGCCATGTTCTTTAAAACCATCCTCTGCAAGCTTTGACAAAGCTTCTAGCTTCTGGTTTTCTCTTGTTTTATCAAGCACCTTTTTATTATTCTGTATCTTGTATGCGGCTACATCCCTGCAGACATCAATTCGTTTCTGAAACAGGCGTGTGATTTCTTTATCTATCACGTCAATCTGTGCTCTTGATTCTGATAAATCTAACATATATTTTTTATTCCTCACTTATAACCTGTATTTTTGTTAATGCTATTTTGCAAGCAACTATGCTTCTCACAGTGAACTGTTTCTTATTTACTGCTCTGCGTTCAATTCTTCAAGCAGCTGTTTGATCGTGCTTTTACTTACCGGATGACGAAGCCATGGTGCAATCTGTGCCATCGGCACTAACACAAAACTTCTCTTTTCAATTTCTGGATGCGGTACAATCAGTCTCTTTGTTCCAAGGATCTGATCATCGTAGAAAAGCAAATCTAAATCAAGTGTTCTCGGTCCCCAATGAATCTTGCGCTCACGTCCTGCCTTTGCTTCAATACTCTGAAGCACATCTAAAAGTGCAAATGGCTCCAGCCAGGTACGAAGGCATGCACAGCCATTTAAAAAATTTGGCTGATCAAGATAGCCATACGGCTCTGTCTCAATCCAGTCGGAAACACTTTCTATCTCAATGCCTTTTACTGCTTTTAATTCTTCAATGGCAACATCAAGATAGTTTTTCTTTTCTCCAAGATTTGAGCCAAGCGCAATATATGCAGTATGCCACTTTCTTGTTGTCTCGACTGCCACAGTTTCAAGCGGCAGACCAACAGGCGCCCACGGCTTTTCAATTTTGATTGTGATGCCGTTAATGAGCGGATTTGTCAGCAAAATTTCTTCAGCTGTAACTGCTGCTGCACGCTCTAAGAGCTTATGGTTTTCACGCTGCAAAATCTGCGTGATCTGTCTTGAGATTGCTCCATAATTTACTGTCTTATCAAGATCATCTGTCTGTGCAGCTGCTGTTGTATCAAGAGATAAAACAGCTGACACAACAAATTTTTGTCCTAGACGCTGCTCCTCTTCATATACACCATGATGGGCAAATACTTCAAGCCCCTTGATTTCTATTTTATCCATTCTCTATCAAATTTCCTTCTATATTAATTATTAAATTTAAAGCAATGTTTTTCCAATATCATGTAGCGTTAGTTTCTAAGCAGTGCTTCTGCCATCTTAATTGCTCTCACATTTGCCTGTACATTGTGGACACGTACAAACATGCAGCCTTTCTGTACTGCCCAGACGGTCGTTACCATAGTGCCTTCTTCTCTCTGGTCTGATGGCAAATCAAGTGTCAGTCCAATCATTGATTTGCGGCTTGTTCCAAGAAGAACCGGGCAGCCAAGTGTATCTAATACTTCAAGATGATTTGTGATAGCTAAATTCTGCTCATAATTTTTTGCAAAACCAACACCAGGATCGAGTATAATGGTATCCTTTGAAATTCCTGCTTTTTTTGCAATATTTAATGTCTCCTGCAAATCTGATACAACATCCTCTAAAAAGTTGTTATAATCCATTGTCTCTCGATTATGCATAAGACATGACGGCAGCTTTGCCTTTGCAATCACTTCTGCCATTTTTTTATCTGCCTTTAATCCCCAGATATCATTGATCAGATCAGCTCCTGCCGCAATCGCTGCACTTGCAACACCAGATTTGTAGGTGTCCACGGAAAGCGGAGTGTCAAAACGTTTCTTTAATGCCTCGATAACGGGTGCCACACGAGAAATTTCCTCTTCGTCTGAAATTCGTGTATAACCAGGTCTTGTCGATTCGCCACCAATATCTAAGATATCTGCACCTTCTTCAATCATGCGCTGTGCATGAAAAAGTGCATCGTCCATATGATTCCAGCGTCCACCATCTGAAAATGAGTCTGGTGTAACATTTAAAATTCCCATTACGTAGGTATGACCGTTTGTCTGAAAGTCTCTGTTTCCTATTCTCATTTTTTCCTCCAACTTAGCGAACCATCATCAAAACACGATTGATCAGCTCGTCATTATTTTCAAAGACGCCTCTGCACACATATGTTAACGTCTTGGTACCTGGCTTTCTCACGCCGCGCATTGTCATGCACATATGCTCTGCTTCTATTACAACCATAACACCCTTTGGCTTTAAATGTTCCATAAGTGCATCAGCCGTCTGAGCTGTCAGCTGCTCCTGAATCTGTGGGCGCTTTGCAAATACTTCTATTGTTCTTGCCAGCTTGGAAAGTCCTGCAACTCTGCCATCTGGGATATATGCTATATGTGCTTTTCCATAAAACGGAAGTAAATGATGTTCACACACTGAATAAAGATCAATATCTTTTTCTAATATCAGCTCGTTATTCTTTGCTTCAAATGTTGTATGCAAATATTGTCCTGCATCCTGCCCCAGTCCGCCATATATTTCGCTGCACATACGTGCAACGCGGTCGGGAGTTCCTAACAGTCCCTCTCTGTTTGGATCTTCACCGATTCCTTCTAAAAACAAGCGCACAGCCTGTTCAATCTTTTCTTTATCCATAATTCCTCGTCTCTATTTTGTTTGTTTACAGCCGGTTATTGCAATTCATCCACTCTTTTACCCTTGCAAGAATTGTAAGGGTTCCGCACACAACCACTGGATTGTTCTGTGATACAGCCGCTTCCATTGCTTTTTCAATACCATCCTCACTGTCAAATGAAATGACCTTTAACTGTGAAAAACGCTTTTTAATTGCAGCTTTTAAATCTGTGCTTTTCATTGCCCTTGGTGATGGCGGTGTCACAGTAAACACGTTTGATGCGCGGCCAAATAAAATTTCAATTTCTTTTTCGTAATCTTTATCTGCCAGAACACCACAGACATAGCAAATCGGCACTGCACCAAACATTTGATTTACAGACTCACGAAGGCGTCTTATGCCATCTGGATTATGCGCACCATCTAATATTATATCAGGTGAACCGCTATGAAGCTCAAAGCGTCCGCCCCAGCGTGTTTTTTCAATTCCATCATAAATGTGCTTTTTTTCAATTGGATAGCTGCGGCTAAGTACGCTTGCTGCCTGTACGGCAAGTGCAGCATTTTCAGGCTGACAACTTCCAAGCATCTTTAAATGCAGATTTTCAAATTCTCGAAAAAATACAATGCTCTCTCGCTTATCAGAAAATATCTGACGCACCTCATCGCGGTGTACCTCGTAAAGCGGCGTGTCTGCTGCTTTTGCTGCTGCACGAATTGGCTCCATCGCATCTTCCTTCTGCTCGATGCAAATAACGGGTGCACCCGGCTTTATAATACCAGCCTTATGTGCTGCAATCTCGCTGATCTTATTTCCAAGGATACGGCAATGATCCATGCTGATTGATGTTATGATACTGCATACCGTTGTTGTCACAATATTTGTAGCATCCATGTCACCGCCAAGACCTGCCTCTAAAATTGCCAGCTCGCAGCCTTTTTGGGCAAAATACCAAAATGCCAATGCTGTTTCCTGTTCAAAAGCAGTAGGTGTTTCGCCGTCAAGACTTGCTGCAGCCTCTGCCACTGCTGTCACGCCTTTTGCATATTCGCTTTCACTTATACAGCTTCCACATGCGAAATACTGCTCTGTGCTTGAAAATACAGCCGGAGATGTATATCTTCCTACTTTAATTCCTGCCTCAGATAAGATTGAAGTGAGATAGGCAGCTGTTGATCCCTTGCCGTTTGTTCCTGCAACCTGAATAAATTTGACTTTATCCTGCGGATTATTAAGTTTAGCCATCAGATGGCGCATTGTGTCAAGTCCCAGAACGATTTCCTTTTGACTTCGCACCTTTTCCAGATAATTTTGTGCTTCCAAAAAGTCCATGGAGTCCCCCTTTCAAGGTTTTTGTCAGATAGATTTTAACTTTTGACCATGCTACTATAATAATATAATTTTTCATTTTAGTAAAGAGGGCAGATCATACCAGATGTCTGCCCTCTAAATATGTTTATATATATTTTTTGTTAGCTTACTTACGCATTTGTCTTTTCCTGCAGCCACTGCTCTACCGTGTTTGCAGCTACACTTACAATCACTCCAGCCCCAGCGCCTGCTTTGCAAGCTTGTCAGCATAATCATTATATTTGTCTCCTGAATGACCTGTCACCTTTTGGAATCGAACTGAGACTTTTTCTTTTGCTTCGTCGTAATAAGCTTTATAGGCTATTGTTCCTTCTTTATTTGTTTTCCATATACCAAGCGGCCATTTTGCGATACCTTCATAATCGTGATAAATGACTAATCGCTTTTTATTATTTGCAATGGCATACTCCATAGCGGCTCTGGCTCCCATGATCTCACCTGCTACGTTTCTCATACCTGCAAGGCTTGGATCAGAAAAGCTTTTGTTAAAGGTTTTTTCTTCGCCATTTTCCAATATTACCATTCCATAGGAGAAACGCTTGGTGGACTGATCGTAGCTGCCATCGACGTATGCAACTAGTTCTGGCTCGTTTGATATGTTCTGTGTGATTTGGTTTGTAGCAATTGACGAATTTATATTATTAGATGGCTGTTTAGTATCTTCATCGAATGGCAGCTTATTTTCACCTTCCATCCCAAGCTCCATGAATCCTTTTGCGCCTTCCATTGTTGGAAAGCTTTTATATTCCGCACACGGAAAGCCATGCACCTGCGCACGACACTCGTCCCATGTGGTAAAAATTCCGGTCTTACGTCCTTTGCGGACGGCATAAAATTTCTTCGGCATATTTTTCCTTTCTTGTTTGCGTGGCTTACTATAAGCCTACGAATTGCTTCATTGCTTCGCAATTCTCGCAATTCTAAAACCATTCGGATTCGCTGATTTTCTTTGAAAATCGCTGCATCCTCATGGTTTTGCGGGTCTCAAACTCACAAACCTTATCGTGCAAGCACGAACGGTTTTTAGAGTTTTTGACCCTAGGCTTACTCCACACTCTTTAATGATTCAATCATATCTATCTTTTTAAGTTGGAAATACATAACACCATTTACAGCCATTGAGAAGATAAATGCGAGTACCATACTGTAGATATAGCTTGGCACAGAAATATCAAGTCCAAACATGACCTGATTAACCTGTACTGTCTTGATGATAAATCCATGAAGTACCTTTCCGATAAAAATTCCTGCAAAGGCACCAATTAAAGTCAGCCAGATATTTTCCCTGTAGACATACATGGCAACTTCAGAATCATAAAAACCTAGCAGCTTGATTGTTGCCAGTTCTCGTTTTCTCTCACTGATATTGATGTTATTTAAGTTATAGATTACAACAAATGCCAGAAGGCTTGCTGAAATCACGAGCACTACAACAATAATATACAGACTGCTTAACATGCCATCAATCATCTCTCTTGTTGTACTAACATAAGTAACTGTTAAAATCTCATCATGCTCCATAAGACGCTGTCCTAACGCATCTTCATTTGCGCGGCCGTCTTTATTTAGCTTTAACCAATACATATTATATTCTGGTTCAGTCTGGAACACTTTTTCATAACAGCCTTCTGTCATATAAACATAATGCATCAGATAATTTTCCATAACATGTGCGACAACTGCTGTGACTGGTTCATTTTCACCGCTTGTTATTGACACAGTATCTCCCTCACCAACACCAAGCGCTTCTGCCATCTGCTCTGTCAAAATGACACCATCATCAGTCAGTTCATATGTTTTCTTTGTTGTACGACTCTGAAAAACCATCATGGATTCCAATGCCTGCGCATCCTTACATACAACAGTGTAAGCAGTTCGAACATTTGAACCAGATGAAATATCCATCGACTTCATGCTGACCTTTGCAAACGTTTCAATGCCTGATTCATTTTCCATGATTTCATTAAGTGTTTTATCTGGATCATCTAGTTTGTCTGTCTCGTCCGTATTTAATGCTGCCATCGCATCATACAGCTGAATATTATCATATTGAAGCGATGCAATATTCATAATAGAATCTTTAAGACCAAATCCAACAACCATCAGACCTGTTGTACATCCTATTCCAAAAACTGTCATAATCAGACGCTTTTTATAACGGAACAGATTTCTAAATGTATTTTTTTGTGAGAAGGACAAATGTTTCCAAATAAAGCCAATCCGTTCTAATAAAACACGCTTTCCTGGCTTTGGTGCTACTGGGCGCATAAGTACTGCCGGCTGCGCATAAAGCTCTCTGTAGCATGCCACAAGCGCAGCAAATGTAACACTGAACACGGCAAGCGCAGTAGATAAAATTGCATAATACCAATTATATGGAATTACTAACTTTAATAATGATGCATACATAAGGCGGTACGATATGATGATAATAAATGGAAACAGTTTTTCACCAATAAGCACACCAACAATACTGCCGCCTAGTGTTGCTGAAAGCGCATAAAGAAGATACTTTTTTGCGATAGCTGCCTTACTGTAGCCAAGAGCCTTGTATGTTCCAATAAGTGTACGCTGCTCTTCTACCATACGTGTAATGGCTGTCAATGCAACAAGTGCTGCAACTAAGAAAAAGATTGCTGGAAATACCTTTCCTATTGCCCCCATACGCTCAGCATTGCTGCCATAATCAGTATATCCTGGAAGACTTTCACGATTGATTACCTGCCATGTCGGCATCTTGATATCATCAAGCTCTTTTTGACCATCTTCAATCTCTTTCCATGCATCATCTAGCTTTTGTTTGGCCTCTGCCTTACTGCTCTCATAAGTTTCTTCCTGTTTTGTAAGTTCTTCCTCATTTTCTTTTATCTGTGCTTCTGATTGATCAAGTGTATTTTTTGCCTCGTCAAGCGCCGCATACGCCGCATCAATCTGTCCCTGTGCCTGCGCAATCTGGTCCTCGCTCATCATGGCCTTTCCAGCATCGAGCTGAGCCTGCTGCTGTTTTAACTGTTCCACTGTTGTCTCATAATTTTGCTCGTATTCTTTTCTGCCCTCAGCCAATTGATCCTTTGCGTCTGAAAGCTGCGCCCAGCCATCATCAAGCTTTGCTCTGGCATCATCAAGCTCACTGTCAGCATTATCTTTTTCTTCCTGCCAGGTTTTTCTTGCATCATTAAGCTCTTGCCTCGGCTCCTTTGTCACTTCATCATATCGTGCCTGACATCGTTCTTCTTCAAGTGCTTCCACTCGCTTTTGCACTGGCTCTACTGCCTGTGTATATGCATCTGTAAATGCTATCTCATCAAAAGCATCGGCTGCAGTAAGATAAATCTGAGTATAATAATCCTGTGTAAACACATCCTTCTGCACAATTGCAAAGCCATTAATCTGACCACTTCCTATCATACTGCTTCCACGCTCCATGGAAATGAAAAGCGGGCTGTCACCAAATCCAGTGACTGTATAGCTTGTCTGCGTCAAATCCTCACTAAGCTCAGTATCAGTTCCTGATACAAATGAAATCGTGTCACCTACTTTTACTTCAAATGCCTTTTTCAGACGATTATCAAGCAGACACTCATTTTCATTTTCAGGAAGACGGCCTTCTGTCACTTGAATCTGATTCATTTTTTCTGGCATGGATAAAAGCTCAACTACGTAATCTGTCTCATTTTGTTTTGTGATTACATCCTTCATATACCCTGGCTCTGCGCCTGATATGCCTTCTATTTGTGAAAGTGCCTCTACATCATCATCTGTCAAACCCATCGTGCTTATCACACGAATATCCATCAAGTTGCTTGCGTCTGAAAACGCATCTCCTGTATAACGCATATCACTTTCCGTTGAACGAAGTCCTGAAAAAAATGATACGCCCAGTGCAACAATCAAAAAAATTGAAATGTAGCGGCCAAGACTTTTTTTGATCTCCACCCGTATATCTTTATTTAATGCTTTTTTTCTTGCCATATATTCCCCCCTTTATTACCACTCAATATCTTCTACTGACACAGGAGATGGATTAGTGCACACACTGGCTGCTTTTCCGTTTTTAATACGGATCACACGATCTGCCATTGGCGCGATTGCAGAGTTATGCGTAATTACAAGAACAGTCATCTTTTGCTTGCGGCACGTATCCTGTAAAAGCTTTAAAATCTGCTTTCCTGTTACATAATCTAGCGCACCAGTCGGCTCATCACATAAAAGCATTTTGGGATTTTTTGCAAGTGCACGGGCAATTGAAACACGCTGTTGCTCGCCGCCTGATAGCTGTGATGGAAAGTTGTTTAAGCGCTCTCCAAGTCCAACCTCTTTTAATACTGTTTCTGCATCTCTTGGATTTTTGCAGATTTGAAGTGCAAGCTCAACATTCTCCTTTGCTGTCAAGTTCGGAACAAGATTATAAAACTGGAAAATGAATCCAATATCCTCTCTGCGATATTTTGTCAGCTGACGGTTCTTAAAAGACTCGATATGAACACCATCTACAATGACCTCTCCGCTCGTAACAGTATCCATTCCGCCTAAAATATTTAATATGGTTGTCTTTCCTGCACCAGACGGACCGACAATCACTACAAATTCTCCTTTTTTTATTTCAAAATTCACGCCATCTGCTGCATTAATTGAAACTTCGCCCATATGATATGTTTTTCGCACATCTTTCAAAATTACATATGACTGCTCCATAATATTCTCCATTTCTTTTATTCTCTTTTTACTTATTCCATTGTAACATTGCCTATTTTTTTCTTCAAGCGCAACCCAATATTTTTATAAAAACTTTAGTTTTACAGTTCCTTATTTACAAACAGAACCTCAACGCTTATAATAAAAACTAGAAACAATTTTTTAGGAGGTTTTTTATTATGGAAATCATGCATACAGATAAGGCACCAGCAGCAGTTGGCCCATATAGTCAGGCTGTAAAGACAGGAAATCTTCTTTTCTGCTCTGGTCAGATTGGACTTAATCCTGCTACAGGCGAAATGGTTGGCACAACTGTTGCTGAGCAGGCAAAGCAGGTGATGGAGAATGTTAAGGCACTTCTTGAGAATGCCGGTGCAACATTTGACAATGTTGTAAAGACAACCTGCTTCATCGCTGATATGAAGGAGTTTGGAAACTTTAATGAAGTATATGCTCAGTATTTTTCAAACAACAAGCCAGCACGTTCCTGCGTACAGGCTGTTCTCCCAAAGGGCGCTCTTTGCGAGGTTGAGGTTATTGTTGAGCTTTAATTATTTTTAGTTTTTTTAAAAAAAGCACCGCCACCTTTCGATGGCGATGCTTTTTTATTTTTAAACTACTAAGAAGAACTTTAATAAGAAGATTGCTGAAATAATATAGGTCAGTACAGATACGTCCTTTGCCTTTCCGGTGAATACCTTCATGATTGTATAGGAGATCAGTGCAAGACCAATACCATGTCCGATAGATCCGGAGATTGGCATAGAGATTAACATGATTGCTGCTGGAACAGTCTGATAGATATCAGTAAAATCTACCTTTGACAGACCAGAGATCATCAGGATACCAACATAAATCAGTGCTGAAGATGTTGCTGCTGCCGGGATAATTGCTGCGATTGGTGCGATGAACATACATGCCAGGAATAAAATTCCAGTTGTAAATGCAGTCAGACCAGTTCTTCCGCCTGCCTCAACACCAGATGCAGACTCTACGAATGTCGTGACTGTTGAGGTACCAGTAATCGCACCTGCTACAGTTCCAACTGCATCTGCTAACAGTGCTTCCTTCATCTGCGGCATATTTCCGTCCTTATCAACCATACCTGCACGTGATGCAGTACCAACAAGTGTTCCGATGGTATCAAACATATCGATAATGCAGAAGGTAATGATAAGTGTGATTGCTGTGAACCAGCCGATCTTTACAAAGCCGGCAAAATCAAAATGGAACAGAGTTGTCTCTGCCATATCTGCAAATGGAGGTACGAAGCTTGCACCCTCAAGACCTGCAAATGGATTAGTTCCAAGAAAGATTGCCTCACCTGCCCAGTAAATAACAGATGCTGCAAGCATACCAAGAATTACAGCTGCCTTTACACCCTTCTGTGCCAGAACGATGATAACAAATAAACCGATAAACATAGTTACTACTGTCAGAACCATCTGGGTGTAGCCGCTTCCCATTGCATCCTGAGCAACACTCGGTGTCAACGCACCAAAAAAATCTCTCATTACAAAGAATGGTCCGCCATTCTCTGAATAGATACCAGCGTTGGAACCAACACCGATATTTAAAAGCATAAGACCGATTGCCGGGGAGATACCAAGACGAACACCAAGCGGAATCGCATTTACAATCTTGTCTCGAATATTTAATACAGACAGGATAATAAAGATAATTCCTTCAAGTAAAATGATGCACAGTGCTGACTGGAAAGACTCCAGATAGCTCATGCCCGTCATACCAACAATATTGGCAACAACTACAGCAAAAAAGCTGTTTAATCCCATACCAGGAGCCATGGCAAATGGCTTATTTGCAACAAACGCCATTACCATCATACCGATAAAGGATGCGATACAAGTCGCTAAAAATACACCATTCCATAAATTCTGTCCCTCTGCACCAAATCCAGTCAGAAGATTCGGATTTAAGGCGATGATGTACGCCATCGTCATAAATGTGGTCAAACCGGCAATGATTTCTGTTTTCACTGTCGTATGGTTCTCCCTGATCTTAAAGATCTTCTCAATCTGTTCCATTTGTACCCTCCATAGTTACATTCATTCCATTAATTTGTACGCCGTCCTCCATCGGAATTACAATGCAGCGGCGTCCCTCTACTAATTGGATCTGTACAAGATCCATGCGCTGCGGACTGACCTTTATTGTCACATCCGGAGTCTTGACGGCAACGCTTTTTGCCTCAACTAAGTTTGCCGCCTGAAAGAAAGCATCCTCTCCTGCAGTCTCCTCATAGACTTGCTCGAAATTTTCAAGCTTTTCTTCTTTGATTCCACTATTTTGAAGAAGCTTTTTTACATCTGATTTTTGAAGCTTGAAAGGCTGCGGCTCTTCCTTATGCTCCTCAATCAGCTCCGTCAGATTCTCCTGAATCTGGCAAACAGTATCATAGTTTACAACATCTCCGACAGTCTCCTCTATGATCTCCTGAAATACAGCCTTCTGCGTCTTAAAGGACATAGGTGCCGGACCACCGATACAATCATTGATAAAGTCTTCGTGAAGCTCCTCTGTCTTTTTTGTATAATACAAAAGGCTGTGAATATTACTGCTGCGATCGTCAAATGCAGGGAATAAAAAGGCATTTACAGGAGCCTCTATCCACTGATCACGCATACGTTCCTCGACGCGGTTTGTCTGTGTATTGTAGCACAAACCAGCCTCTGACAGCTTAACAGGACAGATGCAGCAAAGGATAAATTCATATACCTCCTCTGAAGCATCATCCATATCTAAGTTGTCGCTTCCTCTTCCCGGAACGTCATAATTACAATGGATCATAACTACATAGTAGCTTTCACCAAAATGATATGTCTCTGCTACCGACTTGTAAAACTCCTCTAAAACAGTTTCATCCTTTAATCCAGTCGCCTTTAGCTGCATCAAACGCTTATGGCCTTCCCCCGAAAGTTCCTGATCAAGCGTGTAATCGAGTGAATGAAGATTTTTACCCAGACTTCCAGAAAGCGCCTTTCGGAAAATTTCAAAATACTTGTCGATTTCCTCCTGTGACAGCGACAAAAACATATCGCTAAATGTCATGCGGATCTGCTGCTCACCATCTATCAGGCAGCCGCAAATGCGGTCAATTGCACCGCCGTCTCTCTTAAAAAGACTTTTTATCTCGGATACTTCTTTTTTGTTCATTCGAAACACTCCTTGTTTATTACGTTTTTGTTTGCCTGACTTATCTGTCCGGATACTCTGTCTTTACAAAGCGCTCCAATGCATCGAGTGAGCGCACAACCTTCTCTGTATCGATGCAGTATGCCATACGAAAATATCCAGGGCATCCAAAGGAATCACTTGGAACTAATACCAGGTCATACTTTAATGCCTTGTTGCAAAATGCCACCGCATCCTCCTCAAGAGCCTTTGGGAAAATATAAAATGTTCCTGACGGACGCACACAGGAAAATCCTAACTCAATGAGTTTGTCATAGAGCAGATTCATGTTAGTCTCATAAACAGTCATATCAGACGTCTCATCTAACACATCCTCCACACCCATCATAATAAGTGATGATGGACAGTTGTGTCCGATTCCTCTTGAGATTTGTGACATCATTGGCACTAACAAATCAGCATCGGTACATGTTGGATTAACAGCAACATAACCTATACGCTCACCTGGAAGAGAAAGTGACTTGGAAAACGAATAGCATGAAAGCGTATTGTCATAAAATTTTGATACATATGGTGCTTTCTTTCCATCAAATACGATTTCTCTGTATGGCTCATCGGAGATTATAAAAATATCATGGCCATACTCTTTTTGCTTGTCTTCCATTAGCTGCGCCAACTTTTTTAGCGTTTCTGCTGAGTATACAGCACCAGATGGATTGTTCGGTGTGTTGATCAAAACAGCTGACACATTTGACGTCAGCATCTTTTCAAACTGTTCAAAATCCACCTGAAAATCAGCTGTGTTTGCAGGTACCACTCTCAGATTTGCTCCTGTCATGCCTACATAGCAGTTATACTCTGGAAAATACGGTGCAAATGTAAGCACATCGTCTCCCGGAGATGTTACTGCACGAAGTGCATGAGCTAAGGCTCCCGCAGCTCCTGAGGTTGGAAAAATATGATTTGCTGTATAGTTCATATCAAAACGCTTGTTAAGCGATGCAGCCACCTTTTCTTTAAATGAAGGCAGTCCGACACTCGGGCTGTAGCCGTGAAGCTCGCTCGATGTCTTTGTCTGAAGTAGGCGAATAGTATTGTCTGTGTAGTCCTGCACAACAGGAACGGATGGATTTCCTAAACTGTAATCAAAAACGTTCTCGTATCCAATCTCCTGTCCTCTCTTTGTTGCAAATTCGGATAATGTACGGATCACTGATTTTTTCTGAAGCATGTCTTTATATTTTTGTGCTACCATACTGCCCTCCCATTCTGCCGCCTATGCGGCTCATTTACTTAAAAATGCGTGAATCTGATCCAAATTTTTCATTGCATCCTCTCGGCCAAGCTGATACAATGCTTTTAACTTTTCTGGATCCTTTTCAAGTCTTGACACTTCGATCAGACGACTTGGGCGAAGCACCATGACTTCACCTTTTTCCTTTAATTCATCAATCTTCTTTAGTGTTTTGTTGTATATCACATAGCGGTGTGCCATCGCCTTAGCCAGATTTGGATAACGATGAAGGATTTTGTTTATGGCACCTTGAAATTTCATTTTTTTCTTTTGGTACCCTTCAGGTCTTGTTAAAATGACAAGATCTTTTTTGTATCCCTGTCTGCGAAACCACATGATCGGAATAGAATCGGCAACGCCGCCGTCAAGCAGCTTATATCCATCTATTTCTACCACCTTTGATACAAGCGGCATTGATGCAGATGCCTGCATCCACTTAAGATCATCTCTGCCGCAATCTGTGCATTTGTGATAAACAGCCTTTCCTGTTTCCACATCTGTGCAAACCACAAAAAATTCTGCTGGATTTTTGGCAAATGCCTCATTGTCAAATGGATCAAGAATCTCTGGTATCTGATGATAGCATAAATCAACATCATAAATATCACCTGTTTTTAAAAGTGAATGAAGTGTGCCATAACGCTTATCACCACAAAACTTCATATTGTAACGCAGAGTTCTTCCTATCTGTCCAGACTTATAGTTACAGCCAAATACAGCTCCCGCCGAAACTCCAATCACGCCGTCCACCTGGATTTTTTCTTCCATCAAAACATCCAGAATACCTGCCGTATACATTCCTCTCATGGCACCGCCTTCAAGAACAAGTCCTGTTTTTACCTCTTTCATGATTTGCCTCTCTTTCCAACTTTACACATTAAAAGAGCTTTTTTATATTTTTGCGAAACAAGGCTATCATACCACGGTTCATGAAAAACATCAAGGCAATTACACTTTCTTACTGCTCATCCAAAAATGCCAGTGGATCTCCTTTGGTATGAATAAAGTGCATAAGCATGTATGCACACATAATTGCTACATTTTCTTCCTTTAAAATGCGCTTACATTCTTCACGGTCTGCTAATACAATCTCGATATCCTCTGATTCTTCCTCGTGCTCGTTTGTTGGCGTTCCACTACAGTAGCCATAGATTGTTCCGCAGCTTTCGTCTGTCATACCGACTGTCGTAAAAAATGGTCTTGTGTATGCACCTTCTGTAACCTTTGGCTCGAAAACAAGCCCTGTCTCCTCGTAAATTTCACGTATACCTGCCTGTGCCATCTCCTCACCTGGCTCTACAAGTCCTGCCGGAAACTCATACACATACGCATTGATTGGATAACGAAACTGCTTTATAAGCACTATTTTATCCTTTTTTTCTCCATATACACTATAAATAATTACACCATCAGATGTATTTTTATGAGTTGCTGCTTTAAGCTGCGTTGGATCCTTCTTTCTGGATGCCACATAATATTTGCCTGTTTTTCCATTTCTTTTTTCAACATCAAAATTATAGAGATTTAAAAATGGATTATCAGTTACCTTCTCTACTCCTTTTACGCGATCTACCATAGTCCACTCCTTACTGACATTTTATGTGTTATGCACCATGTCATAATTTTTACTGAAACCAGCTTTTATTATTATAGCGTACCATCTGCAAAAAGAAAAGCCCACAAAGCAAAGTTTGCCTTGTGGGGTTATTCTGTTAATGTACAGCCTCCCTGACTTCCTGCGTGATAGTCTCGCCTCCATTTTCATACCATTTGGTGACAAATTCATCAAATGCATCAATGTCACGCTCTCCTGTGACGATCTGAAGGTAATATTCTTTTTCTATTTGGCGAAGCTTCCACCACTGCGTGCCCATAGTTTCTGTCTCATCAAAATAAAGTGATTCAACCTTATTTGTTTTTGCATCCGCCAGCAAAGAGCAGGCTGTGATTCGGGAGGTGTATGCCGCCCACTCCTCTGGCGTAGCACTATCTGTGTTATCCAGATAGGCCTTACAGGATCTATAATATGAATACTCCAATAAATCAAGATCTTCTGGTTCTTTTTTTCCTGAAAGCACATCTGTTAATTCGTGATAACATTTTGTCAGCGCATAGCTGTAATCAACATTGATTGCAAGTGGTCTGGCTGTTGGGTCTACATTGTTCTGATAATATTCTTCAAACTCACTGTTATATGTTCCATCATAGCGCACATAATCAAACAATCCATTTATAATTTTGCAGGCGATCTCAGGATGTTCATAACCCTTTCTCACAACAACATACTTGTAAGTTGGATTTTGTGAATAATAGCTTGTGCTTCCATCGTCATCTGTCTGAATAAGAAATGGCTCCCAAACAGCATCGGGATTAGCTGCAATAGCTTCCATAAGTGGATTATTCGCTGCCCACCAAGGTCCAAAAAATGATCCGCAAAGTCCCTTCGTTATGAGTTCAATATTGTTTACAGAGGTACGAAGCAAAAAATTCTGATCTAATATATTGCGCTCATACATGCTTTTAAGCTTAGCCAATGCATCTTTTGCCTGCGGCAAAACTGATCCGTAAGAGACCTCTCCATTTTCATCTTCAATCCATTGTTTCGGATAGGCACCATTTGCTGCAAACACAATATCCATCAAATATTCGCTGCTGTAGCCGCACTCACCCGATAACTCCGGATCACATACAAAACCAACTGTCTTGCCTTCTCCATTTTCACCAGGATCCTTCTCTATAAATGCCTGAACAATTGCCTCTGCATCCTCTATTGTTTTAGGACTTTCAAGACCTAGCTTATCCATCCAGTCGCGCCTTAGCCATAAAAGGTTTGGACCATCATCAATATTTGTCTCTGGAATTGCCATTATTTTTCCATCAAAGGTAACACCATCTATTATGCCCTCTCCATAGCTTGCATAAATATCTTTGATTCGGTCTGTCAAACAATTTTCATAACTTTTTGTCAAATCCTCAATCAAATCAAGCGCTACGAGCTGGCGCAAATCCTCAATACTCCCTACAAGCATTAAATCTGGAAGATTATCAGAAGACATAGCCACTGACACACTGACATTATACTGATCATTCTTTTCCTCAAATACATCCTTATTTTGAATGTTAAAGTACTCACGCAGATAACGCGTATAAGCATTGTTCTCGTAAGTCTCACCTTTAGGAAGATTGGAGTTATTTGCTCCAGTCATTTTTCCAAGCGTGTATGTTACAAGCTCTGGATATTTGCCATCAGGTGTTGTACTGGCATACTCCCACTGCTCTTTTTTTGCTAATTCGTTTGCCGGCACTGTCTGACAAACAGACAGCACCGATACAAACATCACTGCCAACACACTTTTTGGGATTTTCTTTTCCATAGACATTCTCCGTTTTTATCCCTTAACAGCTCCTGATACACCTTCCTGGTAGCATTTTTGCATTGACATAAATAAAATGACAATCGGAATGGAAATCAGCACGGCACCTGCTGCGAAGCAGTTAAACCAACTGTTTACATATTCCTTTTCAAGCATGTTCCAAAGACCAATTGATACCGTATAGTACTTTGCATTCGCACGGCAAATTACTTTCGCAAAGATAAAATCAAGCCATGGTGCCATAAATGCCTGCAGGATCGTGTAGACAATAATAGGCTTACTAAGCGGAATAGTTATCTTTGTAAACACCTGAAATCTTGTCGCACCATCCAGATAAGCAGCCTCATCAATAGACTTTGGAATAGTGTCAAAAAAGCCTTTTGCAATATAAAAGCCTAAGCCCGCACCGCCAGAATATACAAGCACTAATGCTACACGAATCATCGCACCCTCTGACAGACCAACTGACTTTAAAATATAGTAAACAGCGATCATTGACATAAAGCCCGGAAACATACCAAGAACAAGTGCAATGTTCATCATCGGTTTTCTCATCTTAAAACGCATACGTGACATACAATATGATACAGACAAAACAAAGAAGGTAGAGATTGCGCAAGAGAAAATTGAGATGATAAGTGTATTAATAAACATCTGCGGAAAATTTAAAATCTGCGTATCTGTAAACAGCTTCTTATAGTTGTTCAGTGTAAATGTCTTCGGAATGAGTGTGGAAATATATTGTCCACTCTCTCCTCTAAAGCTGATCATAATAATCCACGCAATCGGAATGACCCAAATAACTGCCAAAACAGCAAGAATCACATGAACTATTGTGTTTGTAATAAATCTTTTGCTTTTTGCCGAAGCAGTATTTTGCTTTTTCATCATTGGAAGCCCTCCTCATTCTTATAGGAACCTGTATTCCGATACGTGATCAGTGATACAACGGCCAGAACCAAGAAGGTCAAAATACCAATGACTGCACCAAGATTATAATACTGGTTATCAACTGTCAGCTTATACAGCCAGGTAACGAGAAGATCCGTCCTTCCTGCTGTTGATCCTACAGGTGTAGGATTTCCGCCTGTCAGCAGATAAATTACATTAAAGTTATTTACATTTCCAGTAAAGGTTGTAATAAGATATGGACCTGTTACAAACAGCATATACGGCAGTGTAATTGAGAAAAATGTTCTCACCGGACCTGCACCATCCACTGTTGCCGCCTCATACAAATCTGCCGGAATATTCTGAAGAACACCAGTTACCTGAAGCATGGTAAATGGAATACCAACCCAGATATTGATTACAACTACCATCACTCGTGCCAGCGTTGTATTTGACCAGAACGGAATAGCCTTTTCAATGATGCCTGCATTTAATAATAGCGTATTTACAATACCATTCTGACTAAAGATCGTTCTCATTAACAGCAGTGAAACAAACTGCGGAACTGCTGCTGAAAGTACAAAGCAAAAACGCCAGAATGCCTTACATCTTGTACCCTTACGGTTGATGACAATTGCAAGAATCATACCTAAGATATAGTTACTAAAAGTCGCTGCTACAGCCCAGATAAGAGTCCAACCAAGTACTGACCAGAATGTACTTCCAATGGAATCACCAATATTTAATACCTTCGCAAAATTTGCCAGTCCTACCCAATTAAAGATTGTTGTATGAGCATCTACTTTACTATAATTTGTAAATGCCATACAAATCATGAATGCAAGTGGGAGAACTGTGAAAATTAGTATGCCAAGAATTGGCAGTGTAAGAAGTGTACGATGCAGATCTTTGTCAAAAAGACTCTTGATATCTTCCTTAAAAGTAGGAATCTTTTTACCAGCCTCTGACAGACACTGCATTTTATATGCACTCTTTACGCTTCCACGCCAGAAAATAATAAATGCAGCAACTAAAAAGCATGTAGCCACACCAAACAAAAGCATAAGAAGTGAATTATCACCCTTTGTATACTCATAAATCTGCTTTGCCTCACTCCATACCTTCTGCTGCTCCTGTCCTCCAAGGTGAACAAGATCTACAATATAGCCTGCACCTTCAAGCACCATAAATGCGATAAAAGCAATTTCAATGGCAAGCATGCCAAGACCCTTTATTATCTGATGATGTGCAATGTTTCCGAGTCCGAGTACAACCATGGAAAGCTTTGTCAATATATTTCCCTTTGTAACTGCTTTCGCAACAGAGTACGGATTATCAAATTCTTTGCCCCTTTTTTTCTTTTCGGACATAAAAAACCTCCCGTTCAATCTTAATAGTTACATGAATTTGAAAATAAATGCCCCAGGCCCGCAAGGCGGAACCCAGAGCTCTTTATTTTATTTCACTTTTTATTTAGTCAACGATGCTCTGATTCATTGAATCACTTAACTTATCAGTCATCTCTTCTGCATTGTCTAATGTAACCTCACCGTTTACGATAGACTTACCGAAGTTCTCTGCCGGTGTCCAGTAGTTATTCATAGCGCTTACGAACGGCTGCAGGATAGAAGTCTCATCAAATGTCTCATTCTGAGCGATTACAAGCTCATCCTTCTGAATTTCTTCTTCCGCTAACAGATCAGTATTGCAAGGAACGATGCTTCTTGCATCATAGTGCATCTGCTGTGACTCCTCATTTCCAAGGAACAGTGCAAGTGCTACTGCTACCTGCGGATACTCACAGTTAGGATTTACACCTATTGCCTTAGAACCTGCGAATGATTCCATCTGGATATCTTCACCGTCTAAGTTGTAGGTTGGAAGCTTTGCTATTCCAAGATTGTCACCCATTGCTTCTGACAGCTTGGTGTAATCCCAAGAACCACTAAACATTGCATTGATGCTTCCATCGCACATACCAGAAACGCCAACACCAGACTCATCATTTACAAAGTTCTTATTTCCTACAAGATTTACAAGATACTTGGTAACTGCTGCACCCTTCTCACCAGCAAAATCAATGCCAGCTTCCTCATCGGTGCCATCCTCACCAAACAATGTACAGCCGTTTCCTACATAGAAAGAAGCAATATACCAGGAGTTTGTTAATGGGAAGGAAACCTTACCCTTTTCCAGCATGGTATCAAGGCTCTTAATATCGTCCTCACCATATACGCTCTTATCGTAGAACATATACCAGGTATTAGTTGTGAACGGAACACCATATACACAATCATCTACTGTTACAGAATCTATGATTGCCTCGGAGTTTGTATTCTTAATATAATCAACAGTCTTTCCGCCAAGCTCTGCGATTGCACCTGCATCGATCAGCATCTGAAGCTGGTCATTTGCAAACATGTAAACATCTGCAGAACCAGATGGATCCTGAGAAATAGTCTTTCCTGCATCTCCCTCTGAGCAGGTACCATACTCAAATGTAAGATCCCAATTTACATGAAGCTCATTGAATGCTTCGCAGCGCTTCTGCAGCCACTCGCCGTACTCTTCTGCCTGATCCTCTGCTGGTCCCCATACAGTGATAGTTGCTGTAATCGGATCCTCTGCTGAATAATCTACTGTTTCTTCCTCTGCTGCCTCTGAGCTTGTCTCTTCATCAGCGAATACACTCATTGCACCACCAAAAGTTGATAAACACATAGCGCCTGCTAAAAATAAACTGGATGCTTTTCTAAATTTCATAATACAAAATCCTCCCTGTTTTCTGTTTCCATTCGGAAATCTTTATGTCATTATTATAAGAAATTTTGGTGATTCCGTATATATCAAAAATATTAGATTCATGTTGTTTTTTTCTGAAATTACGATATTCTCTTTGGAATCCTGATACTCGCCTTGGTTCCCTGCCCTATTTTGCTTTCAATCTGCAGACTATACTGTTCTCCATAGTAAAGCTTTATGCGCTCATTGACATTTCTAACACCATATCCCTTTGACTCTTCTGTTAAAATACGAGCCGCCTGCTCATCACTCATGCCGACACCATTATCTGCTACAGTCAAAACTATCAGATCACCATCTTCCTTTCCGGTAATCGTTAGCTTTCCTCTGCCGTCTGTCTTCACATCGATTCCATGAGCAATAGCATTTTCAATAAGAGGCTGAAGCATAAGATTTAATGACTGATACTGACCAATTGATTCATCTACATCAAACTCCACATCAAATTCGTAGTCATGCATCATCAGCTGAATATCAAGATAAGAACGCATGTTACGAAGCTCATCTGAAAGTGACATGACATTCTTTCCTTTGTTTAACGAGGTTCGGTAAAATGTAGAAAGTGCCAGCGTAATTTTACTTATATCCTTCGCGTCTGCCTCAATTGCCTTCCAATTAATTAACGACAGCGTATTATATAAAAAGTGTGGATTAATCTGCGCCTGAAGCGCCCTCATCTCATATTCCTTTTCCTTAATTCGTCCCTCGTAAACCTCTTTGATTAAGGTATTTAATTGAAGAAGCATTGAATCAAAACCATTGACAAGATCACCAATCTCATCACGGCTGTCACTAGTAATATTAACCTCAAAATTCCCCTGCTCTACCTCTTTCATTCCAGATCTAAGTCTTCTAATCCTCTTTGTAACAAAGCTCGTCAAAATCATCATGACTATCACTGACATCAGTGTCATAACAAACACCGCAATAATCGCAATTCGTGTAATTGGCGTTACTGACCATACTATTAAGCTATTTGGCTTATACAAACATGCTGTCCATCCAGTCACAGATGATGTTTCTGAAAGAATCGTATACTCATTTTCCTGATTTTTCTTCTGATCAAGAAGCTGCGCGGCGTTTAACTCATATTCCCGATATTTTTTATCAAAGAATGCTTTTTCATACACTGCATTGCCCTTCTCATCGAAAATAACAATGCCATAATTATTCTGAAGTGTCTGCTTAAATGTCTCAAACATGCTGTCATACTCAACACTAATGTACA
This sequence comes from Anthropogastromicrobium sp., assembly GCF_037349415.1. Lineage (NCBI taxonomy): Bacteria > Bacillati > Bacillota > Clostridia > Lachnospirales > Lachnospiraceae > Anthropogastromicrobium > Anthropogastromicrobium sp. The sequence continues at coordinate 13,833 of NZ_JAXWCK010000016.1, read as the reverse complement.
AAATACCATCTAATCCATAGCGCTTTAGCATACTCATTGGGCTTACCCCAAACACAATTTCTTCATTTTTATCAACAAACCACTGCATTTCTCCAGAATCTGCCACACTCCTATACCAATTAGTATCTATAATCTCTGAAATTGGTGCCAGCGTGTCACCATGCTTGATCATATCCTTATCTACATAAATCGTAACTTTGCCAACATCGTTGTGAAAATATTTCAGTGAAGCAAGCATTGGGTCAAGTATCGTAACAAGCTGATTGTACATCTCATACACTGAATCATACTGGTATCCAATCACCTGTGAGATTGTCTGGTTGTAGCAAATATAGTTATTTAAATTTGTGTAGATTGCAAGCTTATTTTCCATTGAGGCAAGTGCCTGATACAGATACGATTCCATACTGTCTCTCTCATTTTGCAATAAAATCTGCTTCATCTGAACATAAGTAACTGACAGCACCGCCACAACAGGAAGAAAACCTGACAGCGCATATACAATGGCCAGCTTATAACCAAGCCTTACATTTCTAAACCAGCTGACAATTCGGCTGCCAAGCTTACTTTTCTTCAATCATTTCATCCCCGCTTTCTCTAAATTTTTGTGGACTAATTCCGTAATACTCACGAAAGCTAGAGCAAAAATATGAAACATTTGGATAACCGCATGCAGTGCTTATATCTACAATTTTCATCATCGTCTGCTCCAAAAGATCCTTTGCCTTTTCCATACGAACGCTCTTGATAAAACGATTCAAATTCTGACCTGTTTCTTTTTTAAATACACTGCTTAAGTAGCTTGGAGCCATATAGACAAGCTCACTTAGTCGCTCCACACTCATTTCATCTCCATAATGAGCAGCAATGTAGCGCTTGACAGCCTCCACCTCACGATGGCCTGTCTGTACTCTTCCTGAAAATGTCTTTTCCAATAGATTTATGGAATCGCTTACAATATCTGTAACCTGAACAAAGTCAAATGAACGATAAAGCTGATCAATCTTCGTATTTAACTGCTTCTCTCCCTCTCCTGGTACTGCATCATAAATATCCTTTAGTAAGTTGGCAAATAAAAATTTGATATACATCTGGGAAAATGCAGTCTGACTTCTGTATCTCTGGCTGAAACGCTCAAAATGATCACGCAGGCTCTGAACATCCTTCATTCGAATATCCTGCTTCATCTGCTTAATTAATGTATCATCATCTATTTTAATGATCTCACAATCACTGCTCTTCATTCCACTGTAAAACAGTCTGACATTCGGATGATAAAATTTATTTTCCATAAGCTCCTCAAGCTCATCCATTGCGCAAATAATCTGCTCTGCACATGAAATTTCTGAAGAAATGGATGCTGTACAACTATTTTCATATTCCTCTTTAATCTGATCTAGCAGCTTATTTGCAAACTCAATAGGATCAATAGATCTATCTTTTAATAAGATGATAGACTGCTGCGGAGTCAGATTTAAATAAAGAAAGGCTTCGCTAGCGCAAACTTCTTTTATTTTTTTTGCCAGAATGCGCTCCTGCAAATCAACACCATTTTTTCCGAAAAAATCATCATCTGTCTCAAGCATTAGAATACGGCAAAAACAATCAACGTCTGATTTTGTCAAAACACCGCCGCTTTTCTCAAGCACTTCTGCTACATTTACTCCATTTACAATCTGATATAGTGCATGCTCACGCATTTGCTGCATACTCTTTTTTTTCATATTTTTCTCGGCACGTTCTGCTTCAAGTTCCTGAATGACCCGTGTAATAGTCTCTTTAAACTCACTCGGATCAACTGGCTTTAAAATGTAATCAGAAACACCTAGACGCACTGCTTTTCTGGCATAGTCAAACTCACTGCAGCCCGAAAAGATTACGCATTTCATATCCTCGTTTCTGTCGTCTTTTTTACATTCCTCTATCAGCTGAATGCCGTCCATAAATGGCATCTTTACATCTGTAAGCAAAATATCTGCCGTATGCTCCTTTAAATACTCAAGCGCATCTCTTCCATTTGCAGCCTCAGCAATCTCACATGGCAGCTGCATGTGGCGCAGCAGCATTTTAATGCCATTTCGTTCAATTCGCTCATCGTCTACCACCAATATCTGATACATATCCCCCTATCCTTTCTGTACGCAAATTATCTGTATTCCATTTTACCCTAATAAACGATGAAAATCAACGAAAAAAAGGTGGCAGCGTGTTTATGCTGCCACCTTTTTTAATATTTATTATAACTTCCAGATTTCTTCGTTATATTGTGCTATAGTACGGTCGGATGAGAAAAATCCTGCCTTTGCGATGTTGATGAGCATTTTCTTTGCCCATTTCTTTCTATCTGCGTAGTCATTAAGCACCTGCTCTTTGCGTGCTATATACTCTTTTAAGTCAAGGAGGGTCATAAACCAGTCTTTATTTATCAGTTCTTTATGAAGCTGTGTTAAGGTTTCTTCGTCTCCTGCTTCAAGCATTTGCTCACTGATAAGGAAATCGACTGCTGTGTGTATGTCTTCGTCTTTTGTGTAGTAATCTTTTGCACAATAATCTGCATTTTTATAATGTTCAATTACCTGCTCGCTGCTCTCTCCGAAGAAGTAAATATTATCTTCTCCGACAAGCTCTCCAATCTCTACGTTTGCGCCATCTCTTGTTCCTAATGTTACTGCACCATTTAACATAAACTTCATGTTTCCTGTTCCTGATGCCTCCTTTGATGCTAAGGAGATCTGCTCGGAGATATCACATGCCGGTATAATTTTTGATGCCTTTGTTACGTTGTAGTTTTCTACCATAACTACGCGCAGATATGGGCTGACTTCTGGATCCTGCTCTGTGATCTGCTGTAAGCAAAGAATTGCATGAATGATATCCTTTGCGATTGTATAGGCTGGCGCTGCTTTTGCGCCAAAGATCAGCGTTACTGGTGTCTTAGGAAGCTTTCCATTCTTGATTTCAAGATATTTATGAATTGCCCAGAGTAAATTCATCTGCTGGCGTTTATACTCGTGAAGACGCTTTACCTGAATATCAAAAATAGAATTTTCATCAATAACAACACCCTGTGTATGCTTTAAATAGTCAGCAAGCTGGCGCTTTTTCTCCTTCTTGATCGCAAGAATGCTGTCTAATACGCTGTCATCATTTTCGAATGAAAGCAGCTTTTCAAGCTCACAGGCATCCTTTTTAAAACCACTTCCAATCTTATTTTCAATTTCCTCTGAAAGCTCCTCATTACATGAAAGCAGCCAGCGGCGGAAGGTGATTCCGTTTGTCTTGTTGTTGAATTTCTCCGGATAAATTTTGTAAAAAGCATTAAGCTCTGAATTTTTCAAAATTTCAGTATGCAGGTAAGCAACACCGTTTACACTGTGACCATAGTGGATATCCATATGTGCCATGTGAACTCTGTCATTCTCATCAATAATCGCTACCTTCGGATCTGAATATTTTGCCTTTACACGCTTATCAAGCTCCTTGATGATCAATACTAACTGTGGAACAACCTTCTCTAAATATGCAAGCGGCCACTTCTCAAGTGCCTCTGACAGAATTGTGTGGTTTGTATATGCGCATACCTTTGTGACAAGTTCAACTGCCTCATCCATAGTGATGCCGCGCTCAAGAAGCAGACGGATCAGCTCAGGAATAACCATTGACGGATGAGTATCATTGATCTGAATAGCAGCATACTCATCTAAATCGGTCAGCTTACAGCCGCGTGCCGTACACTCATCTAAAATCAAGTGTGCTGCATTGCTTACCATAAAATACTGCTGGTAGATACGAAGTAAGTTTCCTGCCTCATCACTGTCATCTGGATATAAGAACAGTGTCAGATTCTTTGCGATATCTGTCTTGTCAAAGCTTATGGTACCGTCCTTAATAAGACTCTCATCTAAAGTATCAACATCAAACAGATGAAGCTTATTCGTGCGTCCCTCATAGCCTGTCACCTCAATGTCATACATGCGTGAGGTCACTGTCAGATCACCAAATGAAACTGGATAGCTTACATTAGTTTTGATCAGCCAGCTGTCTTTTTCAATCCATGGATTTGGTGTTTCCTTCTGGAAATTGTGATCAAACACCTGCTTAAACAGACCCATATGATAATTCAAGCCTACACCATCACCGTGCAGATTTAATGTTGCCATGGAATCCAAAAAGCATGCTGCCAGACGGCCAAGTCCACCGTTTCCAAGAGATGGTTCTGGCTCGATCTCTTCGATCTCACCAATATCCTTTCCTGCTGCTTCAAGTTCTTCCTTTACAATCTTGTAAAGACCAAGATTGATAAGGTTGTTTGATAACAGCTTTCCAATCAAAAACTCTGCGGAAATGTAATATACCTTCTTCTTTCCAGCTTCGCTTTCCTTCTTTGCTGCCAGATCCTTTGTCATATCAAGCAGTGCGTAATAAATCTCCTTATTGGTGCAGCCAGATAACGGCTTATTATATTTCTTTTCACAAATTTCATTTACCATCATTATTAAAACTCCTTTCATGAGTTGATGTATGCAGTTTACTGCTTTTTTTGTCATTTTTCTTGCATTATGCCGCCTTTTTATGGTACTATCCTATCATGATGATACCAGGGTCAAAAGCTCCAACCACCGATCGTGCTTGCACGATGAGGGGGTTGAGCTTGGGATCCGCAAAAACATAAGGAGAGAGCCACGATGCAGATACCTGAATACGAAAATTATCATGAGACAAAATCACACAGCACACCTGATTTTCCTTACAATGCGTATATTTGTTCTATTCCACTTGATTTTGAGAAGGTGCCTCTTCACTGGCACGATGAGGTGGAAATCATCTATATTAAAAAGGGGCGTGGGCGCGTCACATTAGATTTTACCTCTCTTTATGTAGAGGCAGGTGATATTATTATTGTCAGTCCAGGTCAGCTTCATGCAATCGGCCCAGCTGAATATTCTATGGAATATGAAAATATTATTTTTTCACTTGATCTTCTTTGTACTGGAAGCATGGATGCTCTAAGCAGTGAATTTTTTGAGCCTTTTTTGGCTGGTACCATTGGCTTTGAGCATCTTGTCTGCTGTGATGATGAACATTACCCTGCTCTCTCTTCATGCCTAAACCACATTGACAGTATCAGCAGCAGTTTTCCAAAAGGCTACCGCCTTGCAATTAAGGGTGCTCTTTTTACCTTCTTCTACACCATATTCACAAATTCCACCGATATTCCTGCTCCCAAAAATGACCCTCACATTGAACGACTCAAAAGTGTCCTAAAATATATCGAAACACACTACATGAGTTCAATCTCAATTGATGAAATTTCCGCTGTTTCTGGTTTTTCTGCTTCTCATTTTATGCGTTTTTTTAAATCTGCAATGGGTACCTCTTTTACTTCATATCTTTCCTCGTACCGTCTTTCAATGGCAGCGCGTCTTCTCTTGCTGACAAATGACTCTATTTTAGATATTGCCCTCTCCTGCGGCTATGAGAATCTTTCTTATTTTAACCGTTCATTTAAAAAACGATACAAAAAGACCCCCAGCGAATACCGCCGAGGGTCTGATGAAACATAACGATTTATTCGTTTTATCTTTTATTTATTTTTGCATTTTTGCTCTTTGTGTTTAAAACTATGCACTCACTCGCTAATCTTATTTCCGGTGTATAACTGATAATATTTGCCCTTTTGTGCAATAAGATCATCATGAGTTCCACGCTCAATGATACGTCCCTGCTCTAAGACCATGATACAGTCGCTGTTCTTAACGGTAGACAGACGGTGCGCGATAACAAATGTTGTTCTTCCGTGCATCAGCTTGTCCATACCATCCTGAACAATTTTCTCAGTTCTTGTATCAATTGAGCTTGTTGCCTCGTCAAGAATTAGTACAGGCGGATCGGCAACAGCTGCACGGGCAATGGCAAGAAGCTGTCTTTCACCCTGACTTAAGTTAGCACCATCTCCTGTGAGCATTGTGTCGTAGCCCTGCGGCAGTCTGCGGATAAAGCCATCTGCATTAGCAAGCTTGGCTGCTGCATGTACCTCTTCTTCTGTCGCATCAAGTTTTCCGTAACGAATATTTTCCATAACAGTTCCAGTAAACAGATGTGTATCCTGAAGAACAATTCCGAGTGAATGACGAAGATCATCCTTTTTGATCTTTCCGATATTTATACCGTCATAGCGGATCTTTCCGCTTTGAATGTCATAGAAACGATTGATCAAATTGGTGATTGTTGTCTTTCCTGCACCTGTTGAACCTACAAATGCAATCTTTTGTCCCGGCTGCGCATATAAGCTTACATCATGAAGTACCATCTTATCGTCGTTGTAACCAAAATCCACATGCTCAAATACAACATCGCCTTTAAGCTGTCTATAATCTGTCGTACCTTCTGCCTTGTGATAATGCTTCCAAGCCCATGTTCCTGTTCTCTTATTTGATTCAGTTATTGTGCCATCTGCATTTACAACAGCATCTGTAAGAGTAACATAGCCATCATCCACCTCTGGCTTTTCATCAAGCAAACGGAAAATTCGATCACCGCCGGCAAGTGCCATAACGATACTATTTAACTGGTTACTGATCTGGTTAATTGGCTGCTGGAAGCTCTTATTTAAAGTTAAAAAGCTTGCCAAACTTCCCAATGTAAAGCCGCCAATTCCATTGATTGCAACAAGACCACCGACAATTGCAACAACAACGTAGCTTAAATTTCCAAGCTGTGCATTGATTGGTCCTAAGATATTAGCATAACGGTTTGCATTATATGCACTTCCAAACAGATCATTATTTAACTGGTCAAAGCGCTCAATACTCTCCTCTTCGTGACAGAATACCTTGACAACCTTCTGACCATCCATCATCTCCTCGATAAAGCCGTTTAATGCACCGATATTTTTTTGCTGTGATACGAAAAACTTTCCGCTCTTAGAAGCAGCTGTTTTACTTACCCATATAACAAGCATAACCATAACAATTGAAACAAGTGTAAGCGGCACACTTAAGATGATCATGTAGATCAGCACATTTACAATACTAATTAAGCTGTTGATGAACTGCGGAATACTCTGGCTGACCATCTGGCGAAGCGTATCAACATCGTTTGTATACATTGACATAATATCGCCATGCTTATGTGTATCAAAATATTTAATTGGAAGGGATTCCATATGTTTAAACATGTCGTTACGGATATTTCTCATCGTTCCCTGAGTAACATACACCATGATCTTAGTATTGCCAAAAGTAGCAGCAATACCAATTACATACAAAATTCCCATCTTGATAATTGCCTGCAGAAGCTCTGAATAGTCTGGGTTAGCCTGACCTAAAAGAGGTGTAATATAACCGTCAATCAAAGTCTTCATAAACATAGTTCCCTGTACATTTGCATATACACTTACAACAATACAGATAAGTACAAACAGACAATGAACTGGATAACGCTTCAGCACATAGGACATGATGCGTTTAAATACCTTTACTGGATTTTCGACCTTCTGCTTTGGTCCGAAATCACGTCTTGGTCCTGGCATTACTGATCACCGCCTTTCTCATCAAAATCACCGCTTCCGCCTGTCTGAGATTCATATACCTCGCGGTAAATCTCATTTTGGGCAAGAAGCTCTTCATGTGTTCCAATTCCATTAATCTTACCATCATCCATCACGATGATACGATCTGCATTCTGCACACTTGAGATACGCTGTGCGATGATGATCTTTGTTGTATCTGGAATTTCCGTTGCAAATGCCTGACGTATCTTTGCATCAGTTGCTGTATCAACTGCACTTGTAGAGTCATCAAGAATTAAAATCTTTGGCTTTTTAAGAAGTGCTCTTGCAATACAAAGACGCTGCTTTTGTCCACCTGATACGTTATTTCCACCCTGCTCAATGTAAGTATTGTAGCGCTCTGGGAAACGCTCAATAAATTCATCTGCACAGGCAAGCTTACAGGCACGGATACACTCCTCATCAGAAGCTGTCTTATCACCCCAGCGAAGATTTTCAAAAATGGTTCCAGAAAACAGAACATTTTTCTGAAGAACAACACTGACCTGATTACGAAGTGCTTCCATATCATATTTTCGCACATCTAATCCGCCAACCTTTACAGCACCCTCCTGAACATCATACAGACGGCTAATCAAATTAACAAGACTTGACTTTGCACTTCCTGTTCCGCCGATCAGACCAATTGTCTCACCTGAACGAATAGATAAATTTATATCAGACAAAATCGGCTTTTCGCTTCCTGCATTATATCGGAATGTAACATGATCAAACTCAATGCTGCCATCCTTTACATCTGTAACTGGCTGATCTGGGTTCTTTAAATCTGGTTTCTCATTTAATACTTCACAGATACGCTCTGCACTTGCAATACTCATTGTAAGCATAACGAAAACCATAGATAGCATCATCAAGCTCATCAAAATACTCATGCAATAATTTAATAAGCTCATCAGCTTTCCAGTTGTCAATGCAACACTTCCTGTTCCGATAATCATCTTCGCACCAATCCAGCTGATTGCAAGGATACAGCCATATACAGCAAACATCATGACTGGAGAGTTCAATGCAACAACACCCTCTGCCTTTACAAAGATCTTATAAATGTTTTCGCTTGCCTTTACAAACTTGTTCTTTTCATAATCTTCACGCACGTAAGCCTTTACAACACGAATAGCAGAAACATTCTCCTGAACACTCGCATTTAACTCATCGTACTTTGGAAATGCCGCGGTAAAATATTTTCTTGCTCTGTTGACAATAAAAAACAAAGCAACACCAAGAACAACGATAACGCCTAAGAAAATTGTAGAAATTCTTGCATTTGTAATAAATGCCATTGCCAGTGCACAAATCAGACTAGCTGGTGCTCTCATACACATACGAAGCACCATCTGATATGCATTCTGAATATTAGTTACATCAGTGGTCAGTCTTGTTACGAGACTGGCAGTTGAAAATTTATCAATGTTAGAAAATGAAAAGGTCTGAATATTATCGTACATTCCCTTTCTAAGATTACGGGCAAATCCTGCTGATGCCTTTGCACCATACACACCGCCCATGATTCCAGCTAATAAACCGATTGCTGCAATCACAAGCATGCCTGCACCGACAACATAAATATGCTTCATATCACCCTTATTGACACCGTCATCAATAATGGAAGCCATCAGATAGGGAATCATCATCTCCATCAAAACTTCCAGAATCATGTAGCACGGTGTCGCAATTGATGCACGCTTAAACTCTTTTACATATGCGCCTAGTGTTTTTATCATGGCTACTCTCCTCCTGTTATTTTCTCTACATTTTTGCAGATCTTTTCCAATACCTCAAAGCAGATTCTTCTCTCTTCATCTGTAATACCAGCCTCCATCGTATCATGTGCCGAATCGATTACTGCAATCGTATCAAGATGAACCTTTTTCCCTAACTCTGTCAGCTCTAACCGTTTAAGCCTTGCATCGTGCTCATCGGTAGTTCTTGTCAGATACCCCTTTTTCTCCATGAGCTGTAGGATGTTTGTCACCGTTGAACGGGCAATTCCAAAATTTGATTCAATATCCTTTTGGTAGACTGGACGCTGTGCGTGATACAAGAAACCCAGAATCCACCCATGCATGTTGGTAATTTCATCAAAACCTGCTGCCGCGAGGCTTGTGTGAATGCCTCTTTCTACGATATGATTAACCCTCTTTAGGCTAAAGCATATTGATTTTTCTTTTTCCATACAGCCTTTCCTTTCACCGAAATCAAAAATAGTTCGTTTTCGAATTGTTCGATACAGAATTATTATAATACCTGATTTTATTTTGTCAATGACTTTTTTTGCAAAATGAATCGTTGAAGTTATGTTGAACTTTTTTCGCAGATATGGTATTCTTATAGGTAATTGACTTAGATATATTTTACACAGGAGGTTTGCTTATGCAAATACATGAATCTGCCGAAAACTATCTCGAAACAATACTGATGCTCAGCAAAAAGCTGCCAGTTGTGCGCTCTGTCGATATCGCAAATGAATTGGATTTTAAAAAATCAAGTGTCAGCATCGCAATGAAAAATTTACGCGAAGGCGGAAAAATTACCGTAACTCAGGCTGGTTATATTTATCTTACTGACAGTGGCCGCGAGATCGCTGAAATGATTTATGAGCGACATGAGTGGCTGAGAAATTGGCTTATTAGCCTTGGCGTTGACAGCAACATTGCTGCTGAAGATGCATGCAAAATGGAGCATGTAATCAGTAAGGAGAGTTTTGAAGCACTGAAGAACCATTTTGGTCAGTTTTGATTATGAAAACACGAATAATTCATACTGACAGGATAAAACAATTTCTTCACGCTTTTCTATTTTGCTTTTTTATTTTCATCACTGCTTGTATGATGAGCGGCTGCGCAAAGTGCTCGCCAATCACATTCTCTTCTGTATTAGATATTCAGGCTGACGAATCAGGTACACGCACGATGTCTGTTACAGCCAATAAAAGGACACTGCAGAAGCTTTTCCACAACAGCAATTTTTCTTTTCAAAGCTTTATCACAGCTAACTGCCCTAAGGTACTTGAATGGAATTATGTGGACACTGCTTCTGCCTATGAGTTGACTTTTGTTCTTTCGTTTGATTCGCTAGATGAATATCAGGAAAAAATTGATGCACTTACAGGCATTGAACAATTTTCTTCTATTTCACGACCGCAAGTCGGTGTAAAAACTGGCTTTACCTTATCTGAGCCAGATGATGTGATGGCTGTTTTTGCCTGGTTTACTGATGCTCTTAAGGAGCGCACAGGACTTAGTGACTCGAAGCTTTTAGCCTACCTGTCTCAGCAGGAAAATGAACTTATCTATAACGGTCGAAGCTATAAAAGTCAGAATAATGCACTCGTCTGCAACGCAGAAACAATTCTTGATGCCAAGCGAATTGATATTTTAACATCACTTTCTCTTGACAAATGGAACCGTACTATTTATATCATCTTTCCTGATGAACTGCGCGACAATGCTTCTAATGTAAAAAGCTATCTGGACGCTATTGTCCCAGATGGAATTGAAGCTGTCTGGAATAATGATACCACATGGCAACTGACCTTCAGCGCTGAAAGCTTTAAAGAATTGTGTGTAAAGACAAGCCAGCTATTTCAGTCATCAAGCAAATCACTTGCGTCTGAATCGATCATTGCTGAAAATTCTATGAAAATCGTGCACTCTTATGAAGAGCCTTTTCAGTTTTCCTTCTTTGTTCCCGATTCAGGAACAGCAAGGGCACGCTATTTCTACAGCACAGACACAAATGCAACGCTTGCTGTATACGACAATGATCATACGCTTCAAAAGCTTCCGCTTGCACGCGATGGTTATGATGGCTATGTCTGTCTGTTTGATGATCTTGTGGAAGGTGGATGCACCTACAACTATGATGCCATCTTCCAATATCAGCCGCAGCAAATCACAGTTTCCACGCAGATAAAATCTATCCAGCTTCTGACGCGCACAATTACTCTGTCACTCGGCGAGGTACCTAAGCTTCATCAAAAGCTTATCACAGATACTGCCGAGCGCGATACTAACACTTTCGGAACTATAACTGCCAAAACTGATGATGAAAATCACCTGACCTTATTTTTTACACAGACTGGTACACCATCCTATCTCGCAAAGGGATTTGAAGCTTTCTTTGACGGAAAGGAAACAATTGACTACTGCTCTCAGACTATGGCGCTGTTTCAGCCAAAGCATACATATCGCTTCACAGAAAACATGGACTTTTCCAATTTTCTTGTACAGCCAGATGCAACATTAATTACTGTGATGGTGCAGCTTCCAAACGGTACTTCCATAATATCTGATTCTCTTGAAAGCAGTCTTACAACTGAAAACAATATCTTAGATAATGTTTACTCTGCCAAGACAACAGATAGTGTTCTGTCACTTACCATGACGCTGTCTCAGCCAAATGCTGTATATTATCTTTGTCTGCTTTCACTTATTATCATTGTAAGTGCGATTCTTTTTTCCATATACAAATGGCTCAGCCACCGCTAAACGCGGTGCTGAGCCTTTCATTTTATCTGTATTAATCAGATTTATTTTGCTGCTGTAAGTGCATCCATTCCAAGCTTTGCACAGCCAAGGATTCCCTGATTGTCATTCAGGCTTGGAAGCACAATGTAGTTTTCGATATCGGAAAGCTCCTCTGTGTCAATGTACTTGTTGACCATACGAAGCGTTTCCTTACGAATCAGATCCATCACATGAGTCTGATGCATAACACCGCCGCCAAGTACAATACGCTCTGGTGACAGAAGCATGATCATGTCTACAAGACCCTGTGCCACATAGTAAGCCTCTAACTCCCAAACTTCCTTCTTGTCAGACAGCTCATATGCCTTCTTGCCCCAGCGCTCTTCAATTGCCGGACCGCTCGCCATACCCTCTAAGCATCTTCCATGATATGGGCATTTGCCCTTATATGTATCATTTGGATGAGGTGCTACTAAAATATGACCGCCTTCCGGATGTTGCATACCGTGAAGCATCTTTCCATCTACAATAACTCCTGCTCCAATTCCTGTTCCAACTGTGATATAGATGCTGTTCTTTAAGCCCTTTGTGATGCCCCATGTTGCCTCACCAAGCGCTGCTGCATTTACATCTGTATCAAATCCAACAGGAATCTGCAGTGCCTTCTTAAACTCATCAAGTACCGGATACCACTTCCATGCAAGCTTTGGTGTATTGCCGACACAGCCATACTTTGGAGACTGCTCGTTTAAGATAACCGGACCAAAGAATCCGATTCCAAGTGCTTCAACTTGCTGCTCCTTGAAATATGCAATCATCTTCGGCATTGTAATTTCTGGTGTCTCTGTTGGAATGGATACACGATCCAAAACTTCTCCATTTTCATTGCAGACAGCAAGAACCATCTTTGTGCCGCCGCCCTCTAATGCGCCAATTCTCATTTCTATTCTCCTCTATTTCCCCTGTCTTCTATTTTATTTTTGGGTGATCTTTCCTGTTTTATTTTGATTTTAATTGATTACTTCTTATTTTTCTGTGACGTAAGAATAAATCATCATCAAATTTTTGCCCTCTGCCTTCATCTTTCCATATTCTGCCGGAACGATAAGGTGAGTGCCCTTCTTTACTGGAGTGCCGTCAAAACTTCCCTCTCCATCCAGAACACTGATATCTACAAATGGCTGATTCCAATCAAACTCTGCTGTTCCATTTACAGTTGCCTTGCATACAGTATAGCACGGGCAGCTTACAAGCTTCTCGGCCTCTGCACCTTCAACGTCAAGCTTTTCATGCTCTGCCACTGCCGGTTCAAATGGTGCCTTAATAACGTCAATACTCTGCTGTACATGAAGTGCTCTCGGCTTTCCATCCTGCAGACGATCATAGTCATATACACGATATGTAATATCACTGTTTTGCTGAGTCTCAAGAATCAAAGTTCCACCCTTAATTGCATGAACACAGCCTGGATTGATCTGGAAGAAATCACCCTTCTTTACAGGAATCTCGCGGATAAATTCTTTCCAGCGCTTGCCGCGGATCATCTCTTCTACTTCCTCGTGATTCTTTGCATTATGACCGATCACGATAGTGCCGCCTTCCTTTGCATCAAGAATGTACCAGCACTCCATCTTGCCAAGAGAGCCATTCTCGTGCTCTGCTGCGTATGCATCATCTGGATGAACCTGAATGCTAAGATCTGCCTTTGCATCAATAATCTTAATCAAAAGCGGAAAGCGGTCTCCCTGTACATTGCCAAATAATTCTCTGTGATTTTCCCACAGCCAGCTTAATGTC
>NZ_JAXWCK010000015.1:0-38021 GCF_037349415.1 Anthropogastromicrobium sp. | reverse complement strand
GCTTTTTAAGAAATCTTCAGGGTTGGTTATACTGTTCAATTATCAAGGTTCTTTGCATAGTCTCACTATCTTGGAGACCAACGGAGAAGAAGGGATTTGAACCCTTGCGCCGCTACTAACGACCTACTCCCTTTCCAGGGGAGCCCCTTCAACCTCTTGGGTACTTCTCCAAGCATAAGTTGATTCTCAAAAATCTGATATTTAATTGTAAATATCAACGGAGAAGGTGGGATTCGAACCCACGGTCCCTTTCGGAATCACCGGTTTTCAAGACCGGCTCCTTAAACCACTCGGACACCTCTCCAAAGCAGTTAAGTGACTCGTTTATTATAACTCATCGTCTTGCTTTTGTCAAGCACTTTTTTAACTTTTTTCAAATCTTTTTTTGAAGATTTGAGGTTTGTTAAAGCCGTGACTTGGAAGTTTTTTGTCGTTTCAAGCGACTTCTATATACTATCACGGCTTTTCCAAAATGTCAACACCTTTTTTCGATTTTTTTCAAGTTTTTTTATTGTTGCTTTATTTCCATCTTTTGATACTATTACAGTTCACGCGTCCTGGCAGATAAAATTCCATGCGCCGCTGTCATATCCTCTGGCGTAGTCAGCTTGATATTCTCATAGCTGCCCTCTGACAGATAGACCTTCTGATTAGTAAATGTTTCCACTACCATGGCATCATCTGTAATGGAGCCTGCTGCTTTTATACCTTTTGTTTCTATTATATGGTTAAGATGATCATAGGCCGCACAGATAATATCATGCTTAAATGTTTGTGGTGTCTGAATAATGCGAAGTGTACTTCTGTCAGGTGTTGACAGTACCATTCCATTTTGATCTGCCACCTTCACCGTATCTTTTAACGGCACAGCTGCAACACCGCTTCCATGTATTCTTGCTGAAGCAATTGACCTTTCAATAACTTCCATATCAACACATGCACGTGCTGCATCATGTATCATAATTAAATCGCAGTCTGAGGCTGCCCTTACTCCTTCCATAGATGAAAGGAAACGTTCGCTTTTTCCCGCGATCACAATAACCTCTGCGCAAAGTTCTTCCTTTTCCAGAAGATTCTGGCAATACTCGACTGCATCTGGTGAAGTCACAAGTACAATTTTATCAGCTATCTTGTCAAACAGACGCACACTATGTAAAAATACCGGAATGCCCATCAAATCAAGAAACTGCTTAGCAACAGGCGTATTCATGCGTCTTCCGCTTCCTGCTGCCAGAATTACAGCAGCTTTTTTCTCCTTATGCTCCTGTTTTCCCATATCATTCATTTTATCGTTCTCCCAGCTTTAAGGACGCTGCTGCATTTAAATCCCAGCCGCTTCTTCTTCCTTTTTTATATTCGTAGTAGCCTGCTGCACCAATCATTGCTGCATTATCTGTGCAAAAAATAGGGGACGGATAATACAGAGTAATTCCATTCTTTTCGCATGCCTCCTTTAAGCTTGCTCGAAGTGCAGAGTTTGATGCAACACCTCCTGCAAGAGCTAACTTACGAAAACCATGTTCCTTAGTTCCTCGAATAGCATGCTCTACTAATACCTGCACAACTGCCTTTTGAAAGGATGCTGCCAGATCATTTGGATTAACCTCTTCGCCTGTCATCTTCGCATGATTTAAATAATTAAGCACAGCTGATTTTAAACCACTGAAGCTAAAGTCATACGGATTATCAGACATCTTCGCCTTTGGAAATGTAATGGCATCCGGGTTTCCAAGCTTTGCTGCCTTGTCGATCTTTGGACCTCCCGGATAGCCAAGACCGATGCTTCTGGCTACCTTATCGAAGGCTTCACCTGCTGCATCATCTCTTGTGCGTCCAATGATATTAAATTTATCATAATCTTCAACTACAACAAGATGTGTATGACCACCTGAAACGATCAGACACATAAATGGCGGCTCTAAATCCTGGTTTTCAATGTAATTGGCTGCAATATGACCCTCAATATGATGAACACCAACAAGCGGCTTTCCTGCTGCATATGCAATCGCCTTTGCCTCTGCCGTTCCAACAAGAAGTGCTCCAACAAGACCTGGTCCATAGGTAACAGCAACTGCGTCGATGTCCTCTAATGTCACAGATGCCTGTTTCAATGCTTCCTTTACCACCTGATTAATACGCTCGAGATGCTTTCTTGAGGCAATTTCTGGAACAACACCGCCATAAAGAGTATGAATATCAATCTGTGTAGAGATTACATTTGACAATACCTTACGTCCATTTTCTACTACTGCAGCAGCCGTCTCGTCACAGCTGCTCTCAATTGCAAGTATTTTTATATTCTTTTCTTCCATCTTACTTCGTACCTTCTTCCTGCTCAAAATCCAGTGAAATACTTCTTCCGTCCTTTGCTGCAATTGTTCTTGAAAAGATCTTTCTCGTCTCCTCAATGTACTCCTCCGGATGTGCAAGCGACGGACTATAATGAGTCAGCCACATTTCCTTAGGCTGTGCCTCTTTTGCAAGTGACGCCGCCTCACTAAATGTCATATGCTTGTATTCCTTTGCCTTGGCAAGCTTATCTGGCTCTCCATACATGCCCTCACATATAAAAAGATCAGCATCCTTTGCCTGCTCAGCAATAATTGGAAGCGGTCTGGTATCTGTGACATACGTAACTTTGATTCCTTTTCTTTTTTCGCCCATAACCATATCAGGCGTATAAACCTTATCGCCATCTGTCATTGTCTCTCCCTTTTGCAAATGACTCCAGAAGGTAAGCGGAATGCCAAGCTCTTTTGCCTTTTCAGCATGAAAACGGCCTGCACGCGGAATCTGAATCGTGTAACCGTAGCAGGTTACATTGTGCTGAACGCGAAAGGCATGAATATGATAGCCCTTCACCTCGAAATCCTGCTCGTTTTGCGTAATCTCTTTAAATATAATAGGAAATGGCAGCTCTGGCGCAATAACGCGAAGCGCATTCACCACGCGCTCAAGGCCTTTTGGTCCAATAAGTGTAAGCGGCTCTGTACGGTCTGCATTTCCCATTGTCAAAAGGAGTCCCGGAAGGCCGCTTATATGATCTCCATGGTAATGTGTAAAACAGATCACATCGATTGGATTACAGCTCCAGCCTTTTTCTCTCACTGCGATCTGTGTTCCCTCTCCACAGTCAATCATTAATGTGCTTCCGTTAAATCTTGTCATTAACGACGTCAGCCAACGATAAGGAAGGGGCATCATACCGCCTGTTCCCAATAAACATAAATCTAACATCTGTCCTCTCATTCCAAATGAGCGCCCGCCCAAAGCGCACTTTTATAAGGTTATAAATATTCCCGTGTTTTTTTCTGATACACAGGCAGGCGAAACCTTTTTGTAAGCTCTTGGGTACAGTTCTCACACAAGTCAAATGCAATTTTCTCGCCATCGCGCTCTGAAAAATAGCCCCATGCTTTATCCACATGAATATAATCCTCTAGCACAATGCCATTTTCAACTGGAAGCGGCCGTCTGCAGCAATTGCACACGACCTGAAGAATTCTGTCCCTATTATTTTCTTTTACTGTTATTCTCATTGCTTTCCTCCCTGATTCATTGATTCATTTTGCATGTATATTTTAATAAATTTCGGGAAGAATAACAATGGAAATGCCTGTCACTACTGGAAGTATTTCCACATAATTAAGGCATCTTCCTTTGGTTTGCTGTAAAATCCTTTGCGAATACCAGATTTTTCATAACCATTTTTTTCATATAATGCAATTGCTGCATTATTTGACACACGCACCTCGAGCGTAATTCCATATAAATTCTTTTCCTGTGCAAATGCATCAAGCGCTTTCATCAGCTGATTGGCTGCGCCGCACCGTCTGTATGATGAAAATACAGCGACATTTGTGATAGAAAGCTCATCTGCTGCCAGATATGCACCGACGTATCCTGCAATTTCTTCTGTATCTTTTTCATCTACCATGCAAGACGGCTTCGATACCACTGCGACAAAAAATACATAATTTGCTTCTGCAAGACTTTCTGCCAACGCATTTTCTGACCATGCCTCTGCAAAACATTCCTTCTCAAGCTGTGCTACAGCCAGAAGATCTACTTTGCACATACGGCGCACTGACAATTTTACGGCATCACTGCCGTTTTTCGTCAGCAAATCTTTGCCTGCGTTCCGCTCTCTCCCGGACGCAGAGAACCTTTTGTGTAAATGCCAGCCTCTCGTTCCTGCTCTGCCTGTGATTTTTTAAGGTAGATCGGACGGTGATCATCTGCATTGATTGCCTTTCCTTCACGCCATTTCTTAGCGCCAAGCTCTGCTACTGCTGCTGCGCGCGGCGTGCTGCAGACTGCTGGTGCCATTTTACTTTTTGATACATTTTCCTTTAACCATGCACCATGCACATGCATGCCGTCTCCTGTAAATAACACATTCTCATCGTCTGACTTTAATTCTTTTAAGTTCTGTGCAAGCTCTTCCACTAATAAAAGCTTTGGTTCCATCACGCATACCATATTCAATTCTTCATCAAAACGATACAGCGCTGTGTAAACCTGTCTTCGTCTCGCATCGATCATCGGGCAGATCAGACCATTATATGGGCCGCATCCAAACGCCATAGCTTCAAGCGTAGACACCTCAACAAGCGGCTTATCGAGCGCCAGACATAATCCCTTCGCTGTTGCACTGCCGATTCTAAGTCCTGTAAATGAACCAGGACCTGCTGAAATGGCTATTGCATCAAGCTCCTTTAAATTGGTTTCTGTCATCTTTACAACCTCATCGATCATAGGAAGCAATGTCTGCGAGTGTGTCTTTTTAAATGAAACTGAATACTCTGCCAGCACAACATCATCCTTTATAATTGCTGCACCTGCTGTCAAAGATGAGCTTTCTATTGCTAATATCTGCATACTGTTACCTTATTGCCTTTCTTTTCACTTACCGCGCACTGTTATTTTTCGATAATCGAATCCCTTGTCCAGATCTTTCTCAATCGTGATCCACACAGCTTCTGGCGGAATAATCTCTTCTACAAGTGATGCCCACTCAACAAGGCACACACCCTGTCCATAAAAATATTCCTCGTAGCCAATTTCTTCCATCTCTTCCGGCTCTTCGATTCGATATACATCAAAATGATACAATGGCAGACGCCCTTCTTCATATTCACATACGATTGTAAAAGTTGGACTGTTTACTGCCTCTTTTATGCCAAGACCTGCGGCAAAGCCCTGGGAAAAAACAGTTTTTCCTGTTCCTAAATCACCGTCAAGACAATAAATGTCACCGGCTTTTGCCTCTTTTGCAAGGCGCATTCCCACCTCAAAGGTTTCCTCTGCACCATTTGTCTCATAAATTTTTTCTGGTATTGCCATTGATTCCTCCAAATATTGTTTCATTTTTATCAGAGTAAAATGTCGTAGAATAAAAACAAATATCCGCAGCCTTGCGACTGCGGATACACACAAACTGCGATTTACACTTACTGCAAACACAGCTTATTTTGTGCATCGTATTGATTTTACAACGAATGCACAAGAAAAACAACTCTATTTTTATACCTGATGCAGAATACGGCTGATTGGCTTGTAGATCAGAATAACGATAACTGATACAAGTGCACCCTTTAACAGATTTAATGGTGCTACACATAAGGCAACAAATGTCAAAATGTTAAACTCTTCAAAACCAGAAAAGATTGCATGACCCATCTCTAAAATGCTTTCAAGCGGCATTCCGTACAGCTTGGAGAATGCCGGAAGCAGATAAAATGCGTTGAATAAGCTTCCAAAAATTGCAATAATGATTGTTCCTGCTACACAGCCTATTATCGCTGTTTTCTTTGTCTTGTGCTTGAAATAAAGGATTGCTGCCGGAATAATGAAGCTGCAGCCAATCACAAAGTTTGCATAATCGCCGACAAATGCTGTTGTTGTACCTCTAAAAAGCACTTTTAATACGTTTTTAAGCAGCTCTGATGCTACACCTGCCACCGGTCCCATTGCAAAGGAGCAGATTAAAACTGGCACCTCTGAAAAATCAAGCTTGTAGAATGGCGGTGCAAATGGTACTGGAAAATCAAAGATCTGCAGAATAAATGCAAGCGCTGACATCATACCTATAGTGACAATTTTTTTCGTGCGCATTTGCTGCGATGAAGTCACGCCTGCCCACATTTCTCCAAGCTTTGCCACCGCAAAAAGGACTGCTGCCGTGATCGCAATGACGACAATAAAGCCGACATTTTCAGTTACTGTCTTCCATAAGTTTTCCATTTCTCTTTCCTCTTTTCTGCGCATTTATGCGCGTAATATTGAAAATTGAAAGTGGACGTCTTTGATTAAATTGTGAAATAAGAATCTGGTGCACCATTTTAAAAAAAGCCCCCTGAATCGACAGGGGGTCTATAAAACGATACACTCTTTCTTTTCCCATCCAGACTTTGGACACAGCTTTTGCTAATAATGCTGCATCACTTTACTGTTGGTTTCGGAGTTGTGAAGAATTGTTCATCACTATCTTTGCACTCACCGAATCAGCCGCAAAAATGCGGGTCGCGGACTTTACCGCCAGTGGGGATTTACACCCCGCCCCAAAGAATATTCCATTTTCCGACAGATAGTTTAACACAGCAGAGTGATAATTGCAAGCGTTTTTTATTTTGTTTTCATAGTAAGGGCAATTCGTTTTTTCTTTAAATCTACGCTAAGCACTCTGACGTTTACAATATCTCCTACGCTTACAACCTCTGACGGATGCTTAACGTAGCGGTTACAAAGCTGTGAGAGATGGACTAGTCCGTCTTCATGCACACCTATATCGACAAATGCTCCAAAATCAACAACATTTCTAACTGTTCCCTTTAATTCCATATCTGGCTTTAAGTCTTCCATGGACAGGACATCACTTCTAAGGATTGGCTTTGGCATTTCATCACGTGGATCTCTTGATGGCTTTTCTAATTCTTTTACAATATCAGCAAGTGTAAGTTCACCAATTCCAAGCTGCTTTGCAAGCTTGGCTGTCTGAAGTTTCTTTGCAATGCCTGCAGCCTTTCCCTCTAAAATATCCTGCGGCTTTAGTTCACATGATGCTAAAACTGCACGTGCTGCCTCGTAACTTTCCGGGTGAACGGCTGTAGCATCAAGCGGCTCATCTCCACCGCGAATACGAAGAAAACCTGCACACTGCTCATATGCCTTTGGTCCAAGCTTTGCAACCTTTAATAACTGTTTTCTATTTGTAAACTGACCATTTTCCTCACGGTAAGTAACGATATTTTTTGCAATTGTTTTCGTGATGCCTGACACATATTCGAGAAGCGCTGCTGAAGCTGTATTTAAATCCACGCCTACCTGATTTACACAGTCTTCTACTGTTCCATGAAGCATCTCATCGAGCTTTTTCTGATTCATATCATGCTGATACTGGCCGACACCGATAGCCTTTGGATCAATCTTGACAAGCTCTGCAAGCGGATCCTGCACACGTCTGGCGATAGAAACAGCACTTCTCTGGCCAACATCAAAGTTTGGAAACTCCTCTGTTGCCTGTTTGCTTGCAGAATATACTGAAGCACCAGCCTCGTTTGTGATGACATAGCGCACAGGCGCGTTGATTTCCTTAATCAAATCTGCAATGATTTGCTCAGACTCTCGCGATGCTGTTCCGTTTCCAACTGAAATCAATGTAATATGGTACTTTGCAATAAGTGCTTTTAAGATATCTTTTGATTCTTTTACTTTGTTATGCGGCGCTGTCGGATAAATGACCTTTGTGTCAATTACCTTTCCAAATGGATCAATTACAGCAAGCTTGCAGCCTGTACGAAAGGCCGGATCCCAGCCAAGAACAGTCTGACCTGCAATTGGCGGCTGCATCAGAAGCTGCTTTAGATTCTGTCCGAACACCTTCATTGCGCCCTCTTCTGCTGTCTCTGTCAGATTAGTGCGAAGCTCACGCTCTATTGCCGGAGCGATCAGACGCTTATATGCATCCTCTGTAGCCTCACGAAGAATAGCTGCACAAGTTTCGTTCTTTCCCTTTGTCATTACATTATATAACCAGGTAAGAATCTCTTCCTGCGGTGCCTCAATTTTAACACTCAGCACCTTTTGGTTTTCTCCGCGGTTTACAGCAAGCACCTGATGACCATTGATCTTTGTAAGCTGTGCCTGAAACTCATAATATGTTTCAAATACAGACTCTGTACCTTCTTCGCGAACTGTGGAGGTGAGCATACCTTTTTCCCATGTCATTTTACGAATCTGGGCACGAAATGAAGCATCATCTGAAATGTGCTCAGCTAAAATATCCATGGCACCTAAAAGTGCATCTTCTGTGCTTTCCACACCTTTTTCTGGTGATACAAAAGCTTTTGCCAACTCTTCTTTTGTTCCTTTTGCCTGTCCTAATAATATTTCATTTGCAAGCGGCTCTAAGCCTTTTTCTTTTGCAATTGTCGCTCTTGTACGGCGCTTTGGACGATATGGACGATAAAGATCTTCTATGACGGCTAATGTCTGTGCCTGCTCCATTTTCTTTTTCAGATCATCTGTGAGGACGCCAAGCTCTTCCATGGAAGCAAGAACACTTGACTTTTTCTCTTCAAGATTGCGAAGATATGTCAGCCTTTCATCGAGATTTCTAAGTATCTCATCATTTAATGCACCGTGTGCTTCCTTGCGGTAGCGCGCAATAAAAGGGATGGTATTGCCCTCATCAATCAAATTTACAACTGCCTGAACCTGATCAGGGCGAATTTGCAGTTCTTCTGCTATCTTTTTAATAATATCCATTTTGATGCCTTTCTGCACCATATATACTGATGGTGCAAATATTGGTTGTGACTTTTATTTTTATGTGATATGATAACACTAATGTTTATCATACATTGCAGTAGAATATTTTGCAACCCAGAAGATACACAAATTCGAAAAGAAAGGATTTTATTTTTTATGGATGAAAATAAGAACTATAAGGATCCTGAGCGTGAAGGCGATGATAACGACACCTATGATCCGTATGAGGAATATGTAAAGGATAAGGTTCATGAGGAGCAAAAGGAGGAGTATGGTGATTCTTATGCGCGCTATACTGATCCGCAGATGGGGCCTGAGGATGATAGAGGTCGTTCCTACAAACCACATCACAGACGTGCTACTAATCTTGAGAAGATTGGCTTCGCAATGAGTATTGCTGCTTTGATCTGCTGTTGCTGTGCTAATATTTATTTGACGCTTGGTGTTTCTATCATGTCTCTTGCTGTTTTAATCTGTTCTCGCTTTTTTGCAAATGAGGATCATCACCTTCACCCTATTGCAATTACTGGAATTATTATCAGCAGCATCTCTATTGTGATTGTTGCGTTTATCCTCTTCTTCTATCTTGTTCTTTATCCACAGCTGTTAGAGGATCCAGCTTACCGCGATATGCTCAAGCAGATGCAGGATCTTTTAAATAATAAGGCAAATTCACTGCTTCCTTCTGAGTCTGGCGCAGTAGAAGTACCAAACACAGTTCCGATGCCAACAGGCAATGGGGATACAATCTAAAATTTAAAAATACGGCACAGCCTATGGTTTACCCCATTAGCTGTGCCGCATTTTTTATGATAAAATTAAGAAAAAACAATAATACCGTTGCCCATAAATGCCAGCTTCGATATTTGAAGCCTCTAATACGTCCTTTTGACAGATAGTGAAGACTTTGCCAGCACAAAAATATAATTGTCCATACGGCAAGATATGGTACTGCCGGATGATAACAAATACTGTCAAACAGCCTGCCACAAAGAAGCGCCTTTACTGCTCGTGTGCCGCCGCAGCCTGGGCAATACCAGCCAGTGAGGCTATAAATAAAGCATGGTGCCCCCTGTGCGATCCATTCAAGATCAAGCACATGCAAAATGCCAAGGCCGCCAACAAAAATAATTATACCAGCCACTATAATGCAAAAGAGGACATCTTCTGTCCTCTCTGCATGATCTTTATTTTTATGATCCATAATCATTCTTACTTTGCCAAACGAATTACACTTACAACTGGATAGTTTTCGCACAGCGCATCAAATTCATTTTCAGCCCACTCTGCTGTAATAAGTCCAAACTCATCTGCAATACCAGCATCTACGATATGCTTTGCCTTAAAGCTTTCTGCTACAGCGTTTGCATCTGATCCCTTTACACGCACAAAGTAGCTGTGTGTTGATTTTAAATGATCTGAAACAGTCATCTTTCCTGGCTCATATGGTGCAATCTCAGTGATCTTTGGATTTCTTGCTGCATTTACAACATCTGCCACTACAGCGGAAGCTGTTGGAAGCTTTCCTGCTCCTGCACCATAAAACATCAAATCACCCATGCTCTCACCGCGAACAAGAATTGCGTTCATTACGTCATTAACTGCAAAAAGCGGATGCTCGTTTGTGATCATAACTGGGCATACCATTGTACTTATACTTCCATCATCTTTCTTTTTGCTTGTTCCAAACAGCTTGATACGGCTGCCAAGAACCTTTGCGTATGCAAAATCAGCTGATGTGATCTTTGTAATACCCTCAGTATAAACATCCTCATAATCTACATATTTGCCAAATGCAAGTGAGGACAAAATTGCAATCTTTCTGCGTGCATCATGACCCTCAACATCTGCCGCTGGGTTTCTCTCTGCATAGCCTCTCTCCTGTGCATCCTCAAGGACTGCATCATAATCAAGACCATCTTCACTCATCTTGGTTAACATATAGTTTGTGGTGCCGTTTAGAATACCGGTAATCTCGGTTACTGCATCGGAAGTAATGCTTGAAACAAGAGGACGAATAATCGGAATACCGCCGCCTACACTTGCCTCAAATAAGAAGCTTACATGATGTGCCTTTGCAATCTCAAGAAGCTCTGGACCATGCGCTGCAACAAGCTCTTTATTGGAAGTTGCAACATGCTTTCCAGCCTCAAGACAAGCCTTTACGAAGGCATATGCCGGCTTTGTTCCACCCATAGTCTCAACAACGATTGAAATTTCTGGGTTCTGTGTAATCAGATTAATATCCTTTACTACCTTATCTTCCATCACGTCGCCTGGGAAATCACGAAGATCAAGTACGCATGCCGGCACGATCTCATCTCCTGCCTTCTTTGCGATTGTTTCCTTATTCTTCAGCAATACCTGCACAACTCCTGAACCGATATTTCCATATCCTAACACTGCTACCTTAATCATACTTACGTCCAACCTTTCCAGTTATGTGATTTTTGAGCTTTGAGGGTCTTTTTACTCTCCTGTGTCCTCAGATACCTTCTCTCCTGTAGACAGCCATCTTAAATACGCGCTGATAAACAGATCGATGTCTCCATCAAGCACAGCGCCTGCATTTCCGCTGCTGGCACCAGTACGATGATCCTTTACCATAGTGTATGGCTGAAGTACGTAAGAGCGAATCTGATTTCCCCACGCGATGTCTTTTACCTCACCACGGATGCCGGAAATCTTTTCTTCATTTTCCTGCTGCTTTAACATATACAGCTTTGCCTTTAACATCTGCATTGCCTTGTCCTTGTTCTGGAACTGGGAACGCTCATTCTGACAGGTAACAACGATACCAGTCGGAAGATGCGTAATACGAATTGCAGATGAGGTCTTATTGATATGCTGTCCGCCGGCACCACTAGAACGGTAGGTATCGATACGAAGATCATCATCGTTGATTTCAACATCAAGATCTTCCTCGATCTCTGGCATAACATCACAGGAAACAAAAGAAGTCTGACGCTTTCCTGCTGCGTTAAATGGGGAAATACGAACCAGTCTGTGAACACCCTTCTCAGACTTTAAATAACCGTAGGCATTCTCACCATTTACCTGGAAGGTGACTGACTTAATTCCAGCCTCATCACCATCAAGCATATCAAGAACTTCTACTGAGAAGCCATTTCTGTCAGCGTAACGTGTATACATACGATACAGCATACTAGACCAGTCGCATGCCTCAGTACCGCCGGCACCTGCATTCAAACGAATGATGGCATTATTTTTATCATACTCACCATTTAACAGTGTGCTAAGTCTGAGTGCTTCAAGGTTTGTCGTGAACTCATCAAGAGACTCCTGAATGACAGGAATAACCTCTGGATCATTCTCCTCGTAACCCATCTCAATAAGCTCACTAATATCGTCATACTGAGTAGACAATGTTGTGTAGCTCTTTACGGTATCTTCCAGACTCTTTAACTCTTTTGTCATCTTCTGAGAACGCTCTGGGTCATCCCAGAAATCAGGAGCTTCCATATAACGTGAAAGCTCTGCAATTCTCTCTTTTTTGGCATCCAGATTTAAAGAAGCACCAAGCTCCTTTAACATCGGGACATAAGTAGACAGTGTGTACTTAAACTGATCTAACTCTACCACTTTTCTTCCTCTACTTTCTTTAATTCAAATTCAATATGTCAAGTTCAATATATCTTGGCGTCATTTACTCAGCGAATCTTCCGCAGCACTGCTTATATTTCTTGCCAGAGCCGCATGGACACGGATCGTTTGGCTGAATCTTCGGTGCATTTCTGCGAACCGGTGCCTTCACGCCGCTGTCATCCTTGTTTGTTCCTGTCACCTTTGCTACCTGCTCACGCTCCTCTGGCTTTTCAACCTTTACGCGGAACATCATCTTGACAGTATCCTCACGGATGCTTGCCATCATCTCGTTGAACATGTCATAGCCTGCCATCTTATACTCATTGAGCGGATCGCGCTGTGCATATGCCTGAAGACCGATACCCTGACGTAGCTGATCCATATCGTCGATGTGATCCATCCACTTGCGGTCGATGGTCTTTAACAGAACAACGCGCTCTGCCTCTCTCATGCTCTCTGGATCTGGGAACTCGCTTTCCTTGTCTGCATAAGCCTGCAGTGCCATCTCTGTAAGAGTCTCTTTTAATTCTGCCTTCTTCATGTTCTTTGTTTCATCTGCTGACGGCATATATTCGGTAAGCGGAATGATGGAACGAAGCTCGATATTTAACTGAGCGAAATCCCAATCCTCCGGCGCCTGCTCATCTGAGATTGTGCGGTCTACAACCTGGCTGACGATATCTCTAATCATCTTTAAGATAACATCCTTCATGCTCTCTCCATCAAGAACCTGACGGCGCTCCTTGTAGATGATTTCACGCTGCTCATTCATGACCTCATCATACTTTAAGACATTCTCACGAATACCGTAGTTGTTGCCCTCAATCTTCTTTTGTGCCTTCTCAATTGCAGATGTTAACATCTTGTGCTCAATCTGCTCGCCGTCCTGAACACCAAGCGCATTGAACATGCTCATGATCTTTTCTGAACCGAACAGACGCATCAGATCATCCTCAAGTGAAATATAAAATCTTGATTCACCAGGATCACCCTGACGTCCGGAACGACCTCTTAACTGGTTATCAATACGTCTTGACTCATGACGCTCTGTACCAATGATCTTTAATCCGCCAAGCTTTCTTGATTCCTCATCAAGCTTGATATCTGTACCACGTCCTGCCATATTAGTTGCAATTGTAACAGAACCATGCACACCTGCGCCTGCAACGATCTGAGCCTCTAGCTCATGATACTTTGCATTCAATACGTTATGCGGAATACCGCGTCTTTTTAACATACCGCTTAAAAGTTCAGAAGTATCAATATTTACTGTACCAACAAGTACCGGCTGTCCTTTCTTGTAGGTCTCCTCAACCTCGTCGCATACTGCCTTATATTTTTCTTTCTTTGTCTTATAAACAGCATCCTGATGATCAATACGTGCAATCGGCTTGTTTGTCGGAATCTCAACTACGTCCATGCCGTAGATATTACGAAACTCTCGCTCCTCAGTAAGCGCTGTACCAGTCATACCGCACTTTTTATCAAATTTATTAAAGAAGTTCTGGAAGGTGATAGTTGCAAGTGTTTTGCTCTCTCTCTTTACCTTTACATGCTCCTTTGCCTCAATTGCCTGATGCAGACCATCGGAGTAGCGTCTGCCTGGCATAATACGTCCTGTAAACTCATCGACAATAAGAATCTCATCGTCCTTTACAACGTAATCCTGATCACGGAACATCATATAGTTTGCTTTGAGTGCCATGATCATATTATGCTGAATTTCAAGATTCTCCGCATCTGCAAGGTTATCAATATGGAAGAACTGCTCTACCTTTTGAACACCCTGCTCGGTTAAGTTGATTGTCTTATCCTTCTCGCTGACAACAAAGTCACCAGTCTCAGTGATCTCCTCACCCATAAGAGCATTCATCTTGGAAAACTCTGCACTTGCCTCACCCTTTTCAAGACGCTTTGCCAGAATATCGCAAACCTCATACAGCTTTGTAGATTTTCCACTCTGACCTGAAATAATAAGAGGTGTTCTAGCCTCATCGATCAAAATGGAATCGACCTCATCGATGATCGCAAAGTGAAGACCTCTCATTACGAGCTGCTCCTTATATACGACCATGTTATCACGAAGATAGTCGAAACCTAACTCATTATTTGTTACATATGTGATATCGCAATTATATGCTGCTCTTCGCTCATCATTGTTCATGCTGTTTAATACACAGCCAACCGTAAGACCCAGGAATCTGTGAACCTTTCCTTCGTTCTCAGCATCACGCTGTGCCAGATAGTCGTTAACAGTAACGACATGAACACCCTCGCCTGCCAGTGCGTTTAAATAAGAAGGAAGTGCTGCCACGTTGGTCTTTCCTTCACCAGTCCTCATCTCTGCGATACGTCCCTGATGCAGTACGATACCGCCCGTCAGCTGAACCGGATAATGCTCCTCGCCCAACACTCTTCTGGAGGCCTCACGAACTGTAGCGAAGGCTTCCGGAAGGATATCATCCAGTGTCTCGCCCTTTGCAAGGCGCTCTTTAAATTCTACTGTCTTATGCTGAAGTTCTTCATCTGACAGTGCGACCCACTGCTCACGCATGCCGAGGATCTTATCCACGATTGGCTTGATACGCTTAAGCTCATGCTGGCTGTGAGTACCAAATATCTTATTTATGAATCCCATATCTGCCTCCTAAATACATACCGATAGTACAACAGACTAATTCTATCATTTTTCCTATAAAAATTCAAGACATTTTTATTCCTACTTCAGTTTAGGGTTTTTCCGGAAAATGTAAAAAAGATGTATAAAAATTCTCTAAATTACATCAAAATTATATTTACAAAATCATTGTTTTGTGCTATACTCTTGGTAAATAAATAAAGACACATTTTATTTATTTCTATGATTCTATCGGAAGGAGCTGATTGTATGAAGTATATCATTACAGGAAGAAATATCGAGGTCACTGAGGGCCTGAAATCAGCAATTTATGAAAAGATCGGAAAACTTGAGCGCTATTTCACACCAGATGCAACAGTTTATGTTACGTTAAGCGTTCAGAAGGATCGTCAGAAAATCGAGGTTACGATCCCAGTTAAAGGAAGCCTGGTTCGTGCAGAACAGGAAAGTTCGGATATGTATGTTTCGATCGATTTAGTAGAAGAAATCATTGAGCGTCAGCTGAGACGTTATAAAACGAAACTGATTGCCAGAGAGCAGGATGGCGGAGACTTCTCAAGTGCCTTTATTGAGGAAGAGGATGAGTTCTCCGAAGAGAATGATGGCATCAATATTGCACGTGTTAAGCGTTTCCCATTAAAGCCAATGAATCCTGAGGAGGCTTGCCTTCAGATGGAGCTTTTGGGACATAACTTCTTTGTATTCTACAACTGCGATGAGGATCGCGTAAATGTCGTTTACAAGAGAAAGAATGGTACTTATGGTCTGATCGGACCTGAGTTCTAATAATTAAATTGTTACTTACAGGGCATCTCAAATGGAGGTGCCCTTTTTTTCGACACTTTTTTCCATTTTTTACCACTGTCAGATAGAGTTTTGTCTGATTATGGCTATTTTTGTTGCTGTCAGCAAGTTATGCTTCCTATCTATTAGATATATTCTTATACTAGGAGGTAGGATTTATGGACTTTGAACAAATTGGAATGCGCATTAAAGCATGCAGAAAGCAAAAGCACCTGACGCAGGAGAAGCTGGCAGAATGCCTTGACGTTTCTTCTCATTATATCTATGAGCTAGAACGTGGCGTGAAAACGATGAGCTTATACACACTCAACGATCTTTCGACTTGTCTTGAGGTTTCGAGTGACTATTTGCTCTATGGCAAAGACAATACTGATTCAAACCCGATTCCCGAAGACGCCCTGTCCGTGATGATTAAGGATCTTCCATCGCAGCAGAGAAACAGACTCGCTGATCTGCTTAAGGTGATGATGCCGTACATCTCTCTTGATGAGTCAAGCCAGACATCAGGCAATGATGCCGGCAGAAAAAAAGTAAATAAGTAAGCACAAAAATCCGAGGCAGTCATAATTCAGCCTCGGATTTTTGTATTTTTATCAGTTACTTTTATTTGACATTAAATGCCTTGATGCCTGGATATACAGCACTTGCTCCAAGCTGTTCTTCGATTCGAAGAAGCTGATTGTACTTGGCAACACGCTCTGATCTAGACGGTGCACCTGTCTTTATCTGGCATGTATTTAGTGCCACTGCAAGATCTGCGATAGTTGTGTCAGCAGTCTCACCGGAACGATGGGAGGAAATTGCGGTGTAGCCTGCCTTATGAGCCATCTTGATTGCCTCAAGTGTCTCGGATACAGAACCGATCTGATTTAACTTGATTAAGATTGCATTTCCTGCACCCAGCTCGATACCCTTGGAAAGTCTCTCGGTATTGGTAACAAACAGGTCATCACCAACCAACTGAACCTTGTCGCCCAGTCTCTTGGTGAGTTTCTGCCAGCCTTCCCAATCTTCCTCATCAAGACCATCCTCGATTGAGATGATTGGATACTTCTCGCAAAGTGCTGCCCAGTGCTCGATCAGTTCCTCAGCTGTATACTCAGTTCCTGCCTTTGGAAGCTTGTAGTAGCCCTTGCCTTTCTCACTCTTCCACTCAGAAGAAGCTGCATCCATAGCAATTCTAAAGTCTTTTCCTGGCTCATAGCCTGCCTTCTTTACCGCCTCAAGAATCGTCTCAATTGCCTCCTCATCGGACTTTAATGCTGGAGCGAATCCGCCCTCATCACCGACTGAGGTTGCGAGTCCTCTGGACTTTAAGATAGAAGCAAGTGCATGGAATACCTCTGCACACCATCTTAAGCACTCCTTAAATGATGGTGCTCCAACTGGCATGATCATAAACTCCTGTACATCAAGTCCTGAGGAAAGTGCATGGCAGCCTCCATTTATAATATTCATCATTGGAACAGGAAGACGATTTCCTGAAACTCCGCCAAGGAAACGATATAGCGGGATATCAAGAGATGCTGCCGCTGCACGGCAAACAGCGATGGATACGGCTAAAATAGCATTTGCGCCAAGCTTTGACTTATCCTTTGTTCCATCTGCTTCAATCATTGCCTTATCAACTGCATAAATATCAGAAGCATCCATACCAGTGATGGTATCGTTAATAATTGTATTGATATTCTCAACTGCCTTTGTAACGCCCTTCCCAAGATAGCGGCTCTTATCTCCGTCACGAAGTTCAAGTGCCTCGAACTCACCAGTAGAAGCACCGCTCGGTGCTGTTCCTCTTGCTACAGTTCCATCAGCCAGAGTAACCTCTGCCTCTACTGTTGGGTTTCCTCTGGAATCAAGAATTTCTCTTCCTACAACCTTCTCAATCTCTAAATAATCCATGATCGTACCAAACCTTTCTTTTTCTTTCCACTGGTCTCCAACGGGAGAACACTCCCGTTTCAGCAGTATGGAGCCAATGGTTATTTTGCGTGAAGTTTGAAGTTGTATTCAGGCTTTTTGCATTTTCTTTATATTAGCCATCACAACCATTAGTTAGTCTATGCTAATTCTTTTCAAAATGCAAGGGGATTCTGGACATTTTCCGGTTGTTGAAAATTTTATTCAGTTAGGGCGACGCTGGGTAGAAATCAAAATCAAATTTTAAATTTCTCTTGACAGGAATCGTGTGAGATAGTATAATCTCATTTGTGTTAGATATTTCTAACTAACATTATGCATAACTAATTTCAAGTTTTATTAGGAGACATTTATGGATCATTATCTGATTGAACATTGTGCGCCGACGTTAGCGTCTATAAAAACAGCAAATCTTTTCCGTGTCAGCTTTGATACTCAGAAAAATTTGTTTGATGCAGTACGCCGCTGGAACAATACACTTCGCGATAAGGGTGTTTTATGTTTTTGCCTATGCCTTCATGAGCACACGGCTTTAATCTATGTGGTTCGTATGAGTCGTCTGCAAAATGATCTGTCTGATCCGGCTGTCGGTGAGTTTCTTTCCTCCTTTGGCTATACAAGCCAAAACGCAATCGACGCTCTCCTCATTCTCAGACAACATTTGATGCAGTCTGGTACGTTTCCTCATGAAATAGGAATTTTCCTTGGATACCCACTTGCGGATGTGAAGGGTTTTATTATAAACCATGGTCATAACTGCCTTTGCTGCGGTGACTGGAAGGTATACAGTGACCCTGAAAATGCAGTTAAAACCTTTAGGCGCTACTGCAAATGCAAGCAGATTTACCGTAAAATGTGGGAACAGGGAAAGGATCTTCGCCAGTTGACAGTCAGCGCATAAGTGCCTGACTGATTTGACAAATAAATTTTATTTTAAAGGAGAATTATTATGAGCAAGGTAGCTGTTGTTTACTGGAGTGGAACTGGAAATACAGAGCAGATGGCAGAAAGCGTAGCAGATGGAGCTAGAAATGCCGGCGCTGACGTAACTACTTTTACTGCTGCTGAATTTGATGCTGACAAGATGGATGAGTTTGATGCAATTGCATTTGGATGCCCTTCTATGGGTGCTGAGCAGCTTGAAGAGGATGAGTTTGAGCCGATGTTTACAGCTTGCGAATCAAAGCTGTCCGGCAAGAAGATCGCTCTGTTTGGCTCCTATGGATGGGGAGATGGTGAGTGGATGCGCAACTGGGATGAGACCTGCCGCAATGACGGCGCTGTAATGGCGTGTGATTTCGTTATCTGCAATGATGCTCCTGATGAGGATGCTAAGGCAGCATGCGAGGAACTCGGAAAGGCTCTTGCATAATTAGAGAAAAAAGCTCGAAAGCAAATTATAAAATGCTTCCGAGCTTTTTTATTATAATGTAAAATCTAAGCAGGAACGGATTGCAGTGTGTGGTCTTACCTTTCCATTTGCAACTGCAACGTGAGCCGGATGTACGGAGTAGCCCTTTAATGCTGCCTCGTCAGTAAATGTAGAATCAAGCATCAAATCTGCATTTGAGCTTTCCAGTCCATTTATGTTAACATGAATCTCTAACAGTCCCGGAATCTGACCTGCAAGTCCCTCAAGACCAGCTTTGATTTCTGCCTTGATTGCTTCTTTTTCTTCTTTTGAATACTCATTCTTTAATGTCCATAAAATTACATGCTTTACCATTTTTCTCTCCTGTTCATTTTTTAATTAATTTTGTTTTTCACGAAACGAATGCGGTCTAATTCAAACAAGTCTTCTTCCCCTTCAGCAAAGAATTGAAGTTCAATCTCATACCGACCACTCTTATTGAGTTCGATTGGCGCTTTCCATGTTGTTTCCTGATGGATATCCTCTATATTGATCACACCAACTGACTCACCATTTGCCAGAATGCTAATTCCACATTCCTTCAGAGCTGTTCCTTCGATCTCGATTGTCCAATTGGCATCCTCCAAGAACTCGATATAGCGCCATTTTACGCTGCAGCCATCGGTGATATGTACAAGTGGGAAGCGTCCTTCTTTCTCGGTAAGATATGCTCTTCCAGTCAGACCGCACTGCCAGCCTGCCTCAATACCTGCCGTGGCATCTAGTCCATGTGAAAATCCCTGTGAGGTCATCTCTACCTGCTCGATAATTCCTCTCTCCTCATCTACCTCAATACGCTCAACACGGGCACGGCGCGCATATTTTGTGTTGTTGGAGGAACCATGATAAAATACATACCACTGATTTTCAATCTTCACGATTGAGCCGTGATTATTCCAGCTTTGCGGATCAATCCCTGTATTGTCGATTATACGACCTTTTCTTACATACGGACCAGCAACAGATTTGCTTACTGCATAGTCAAGATTTGTCGGATGACCGCCATTACGGTGTGTTTCATCAATAAATTCACTTGCGTACACGATAACATAATGATCACCTACCTTGCGAAGTGATGATGCCTCATGGAAACCATGACCATCATCATCCTTATTGATCAATGCTTCCTCATAGGTATCTGGATTCAGTGTACACATATCATCATTTAATTCTGCCATATGGCAGTGGCCCTGACCCCATGTGTAATAATATTTTCCGTTGTCCTCCAAAACAGACGGATCAATGCCTTCGATTGGCTTTCCTCCCATCGTTATCTGCACAGCATCCTCAAATGGTCCGTATGGGTTCTTGCTTTTTGCAACACCCTCTGTTCCATCTGAAAGGCAGAAATAGAAATAATACCACTCGCCTCTTTTTGTAACATCTGGCGCCCATAAAAGTCCATTTGACCACGGCACGCCTTTTTTGATGCCCTCATTTTCGTACTCATCGGTTGATGCAAGCACTGGGCCGTGATCGATCCACTCGGTCAAATCTGATACAGGTGCTGAATATACATGAAACTTGTGACAGCAATACTCGCCGTCAAACTCATCCTTTGAGCCATACAGATAAACTCTTCCATCAAATACCTTTGGCTCTCCATCAGGGATATAAATATTCAGCGGCAGAAATGGATTTTTTGCACCGCTTTGATAGACAGCGTTTGCAGGCTCTTTAAAATATTCCACGTTTAATCCTCCAATCTAGTGGGTTTTGCCTTAAACAAATCCTTTGACCCCAACTAGAAAGTATGATACCATGGATAACGATTGTTGGCAAATACAATCCACTCTTATTTTTATTATTATGAAAGGATTTTTTTATGAAACGCTCTCAATTAAAAAACTCATTTTTGCTGCTTTTGACTGCGGCTATCTGGGGATCTGCTTTTGTCGCACAAAGCGTAGGCATGGACTATGTTAAGCCGTTTACGTTTAATGGAATACGATCTGCGATTGGTGCACTTTTTTTGATCCCTTGCATATTTTTCTTTCAAAACCGCACAAATTCTTCTGAAGTATCACCTGCAGACCAATTGAATCAATCAGCCAAAACTCTCGCATCATCGCCAATTGCTCGAAAAACATTATTCTTCGGCGGGCTATGCTGCGGTATTGTGCTGGCGGCTGCTTCTTCCCTTCAGCAGATTGGAATTTCCTACACAAGTGTTGGAAAGGCTGGCTTTCTGACTGCCATCTATATTGTTCTTGTGCCGATTCTTAGTCTATTTTTAAAGAAATGCTGCAGCCCACTTGTATGGCTTAGTGTCGCACTGGCAGTTGGCGGTTTGTATCTGTTAAGCGTTCCTGATGGTTTTGGCTCTATTGGAAAGGGTGATCTTCTTTTGATTGCCGGCTCTTTCTTATTTGCCGTGCATATCTTAGTAATAGACTATTTTTCACCGCGCTGCAATGGTGTGGCTTTATCGTGTATACAGTTTTTTGTATGCGCAGTCGTATGTCTTATTCCGGCATTTATTTTTGAGCAGCCATCACTTTCTTCTATCCTTGCAGCATGGGCTCCTATTTTGTACGCTGGTGTTCTCTCCTGCGGTGTCGGCTATACTCTTCAAATTATAGGACAAAAGGGTATGAATCCAACTATCGCATCTCTTATTTTGAGTCTGGAATCTGCTATATCTGTTCTTGCCGGCTGGTTGATTCTTGGTCAAACCTTATCGGCACGTGAGCTTACAGGATGTGCTATTGTTTTTCTGGCAATTGTGCTTGCTCAGCTTCCATGGCCGCCCACAAAAAAATCTTAAAGAAAGGCATTTTATGGACCGAACTCTTACTTATACCGTCTCGATTGAAGAAAGTGACCTGCGCGCAGATCAGTTTTTATCGCGCCGCGGCTTTTCCTCTCACCTTTTGACGCGGCTTCGCAAAAACATGGAACATCTTCTTATAAATGGCACGCCAAGCCGCACAAACACACCTCTTCATGAAGGCGACATTCTGACAGTACATATTGTTGAGGAGCATTCCTCCTACCATGTGCCTCCTGTAAAGCTTCCTCTTTCAATTGTCTACGAGGATGAGGATATTCTTGTTGCAAATAAGCCGGCTAAAATGCCTATTCATCCTTCTATGGACAATTATTATAATTCACTGGCAAATGCTCTTGCCTGGTACTACCGTGACAGCGGCAATTTTATCTTTCGATGCACAAACCGCTTAGACCGAGATACCTCAGGGCTTACAGTAATTGCAAAAAATATGCTCTCCTCTGCCGTTCTTTCTGATATGGCTGTTCGTCATGCAATTACGCGTGAATATCTGGCGATTGTGCGCGGTGTCGTTACTCCTGCGTCCGGCACAATCACTGCACCGCTCTCAAGAAAGCCTGGCTCTATAATTGAACGCTGTGTAGATTTTGAACACGGAGAACGCGCCGTAACTCATTACAAAACATTAGAAACAAAAAATGGGCACAGCCTTGTCTCTTTACAGCTTGAGACAGGCCGCACCCATCAGATACGGATTCATATGAAATATTTAGGTTTTCCGCTTGTCGGTGATTACCTCTACAATCCAGATATGGAATTTATCACACGTCAGGCGCTCCACTCATGCCGTCTTTCCTTTGAGCATCCGATCACCGTGGTGCCGCTCTCCTTTGAGGCGCCACTTCCTGAGGATATGAAACGCGTGCTTGAGCCATAAAACTGTTCACAACACTTGGCAAGGACTTCGATGATTGTGCTTCACTCCACATTTTTGAGTGCATCTGTCATCGGAATTGCCTTGATTTTTTTGATCTGGAAGAATGAGATCACGGCATACGTGATTAGTCCGGCTGCAAGAACTTTTAACAGATCTGCCGGTTCCATATAAAATTCCAGATAGCCAGAATACTCGGCAAATACAATCTCGCAAATAGCCTTCAGCAGCACAATACATAACCCGATTGTCACTATCAACGAAACAACTGATACGATTGTTGTGGTACGAATATATAAGCGGTTGATTTCCTTGTCACTGTAACCTAAAATCTTTGCCATGGAAATTGACTGCACATTTTTCTCGATTACTACCTTTGAGAGCAGATATAAAAGCAGCGCAAACATGATCACGCCAAAGCCCTGAAATAGAACAGCCATTCCACCCATTGACAATCGAAGCTGTCTGCTGGTCTTTGTCAAATCTTCCTTTGATATAGTCATTGCAATGTTTTTCTGCGTCAAATCAGTCAGTTCTTCATTTGAGAAATATCCTGGATAATAGCTTCCCTTCTCAAATGTTTTCTCAAACGCATCACAATTCATAAAGACAGACAATGCAGCCGGATATGTATAGATACCCGTAACGGTAAAGGAATACGTTTTCTCCCCATACTCTTCCTGCAATGTAATTGTATCACCTACCTTGATATGCTGCTTATTTGCATAGGCATTTGAAATCAATACCTCATCATCTGAAAGGCTGCTCTTTATGTAGGCGCTGTTTTCCTGCACGCCATACACCATCACTTCCTCGCTCTTGTAGCGTCCCTCCTGTGTCTTTAATACCGTAACATCATAGCTTTCAGCCTCTTTATTTTCTGTCTTTTCTTCGCTTACAAGCACATACTGATGCTCTGCAAGAAGATGAGTTGTAATCTCCTGTTCGAAATGATCAAGCAGCGGTCCAAACATAAATCCAAACAATAAAATCAGGTTTGCGAACAAAATTCCGATAAACAAAATGACATAGTTTGGAATGTTCTGAAACAGGATTCTCATACGGAACCTCTTCATAATAGGAATCGTAGTCTTTAAGCGAAATGCTTTTTTCTTTTGTCTGCGGCTCAAATCACGACGAAGGAAACGAAGCGGTGAAAGACTCATCTTTTCTGCCAGCATAATAAAATTAATGGCAAACATCAAAAGCACTGGAATTACTGTTGTCTTGACAAATGCATCGGCGTTCCAGATCGTGACATAAGTCGGAAGGCTATAGCTTGCATAGTACAGTGCTGCCATATAACCTTTAAATACAGTGTATCCTAAAATATTTCCAATCACTGCTGCAATCAAGACAATGAGCATCGGCATTGCCATATAATGACGAATCAACTCGCCCTTTGAGTAGCCAGACGCGCGAAGTGTACCGATTACTGCTGATTCCTTGTTGATCGTGTTGCTGGTAGTCACGGCAAATACAAACGCAATAATAGCAATGACGATATAAAGAAATACGGTAAACATAGCATTATCGCCCTTTATATCATCTCCGGTAAAGATAATCGCCTGATTTACATACTCTGGGATAAAGCCTTCGACACCGTTCAGATTCAAAAGCGCATTTACATACAAAGTTTTCAAGAAAGATTCGCTGAGTGTCTTTGCCTCTTTCTCATCTGCAGGACGCTCGCTGTAACGCCATGAATAATTGTAGTGAAGATGATCATCGTTGATTTTATTAAATCCATCCTCTGTCACAATAGCCACACCAAATCTCACAGCGTCAAACATCATATCTGACGTGGATGAAAACAATGCACTGTAATCAGAAAGTGCCACTAAACCGCATATTGTGTAGGACACATCTCCAAGTTCCATCACATCACCAACAGAAATTTTATTATTTACGGCATACATACGGTCAATTGCAATCTCATTTTCATCTTCTGGAAAGCTTCCTTCCATCAGGCATTCCAGATCAATTTCTGTACGCTTCTTAAAAATACGAAGCGTACTCTCCACATTCTTTGTCTGTTCTTCTTTATAGAAGTTTGGATAAATCTTTGTTCCATCCTTTTGCAAGGCGTCTAACAGACTGCTTGATGCCTCTCTTTTAACCTCAAAATTTCCATCTTCAATATTATATTTTTCAAAACTCTCATCATAGGCCTGTGACATACTGCCGCTCGCAACCAAAAATCCAGATACAAGCGCGATCACACCTGCTATAAATACAAACAGAACAATATATTTTCCAGCCTCGCTCTTTAATTCCCTAAGAAAACGTTTATTCAATGGATTTGTTTTTTTCTTTACCATTCCAGATCCTCCGCTGCCATACGCGTCTCATTACGGCAATTCTCACGAATACGGCCATCATGAAGCTTTACGACGCGATCTGCCATCTTCTCGATTGCATTATTATGTGTTACCATAACAACAGTATTTCCATATTTGCGGTTAACCTGCTCGATTAGTTTTAAAATTTCCTTTGATGTTGCATAGTCAAGTGCACCTGTCGGCTCATCGCACAGCAAAATATCCGGATTCTTGACAATGGCTCTTCCTATAGCTGTTCGCTGCTGCTGTCCTCCTGATAACTGATTCGGCAATTTATGGCGATGCTCATACAAGCCAAGTGTCTTTAACAAATCATCTACATCAAGTGGGTTGTCACTTAAATAAGCACCCACCTCTACATTTTCCTTGATATTTAAATTTGGAATCAAATTATACATCTGAAAGACATAACCTAGATGCTTTCTTCTGTACAATGTCAGCGTCTTTTCGTCCATATCGGCTGTCTTTTCGCCATTAATTGCAATATAGCCGCTGTCTGAACTGTCAATTCCCCCAATAATATTTAACAGTGTTGATTTTCCAGAACCTGAAGGTCCTAAAAGCACGCATAATTCTCCTTTTTCAATCTCCATGTCAATTCCCTTTAACACTTCGATACGGCTGTCGCCTTCGCCGAAATGTTTTTTGATTCCTTTAATCTCCAGAAACATGACGTTCCCCCTCTCTTTATATTGATGAGACTTTGTTCTGGTTAAGTTTATGATGCCAGAAGTTAGTATTATCTAACTTCATATTATACGAGCTTTTATAAAGAAAAACAACCAGCATTGTTGATATTTTTTCTCAACATGCTGGTTGTTTGATATAGTTATGTCATATATTGTTTTACTTTTCTGGTACTACAATCAGGTCTTTTGTAAAATGGTTAAGCACCTTGCATCCATCCTCTGTTACGAGAACGAGATCCTCAACACGCACACCAAAATTTCCTGTTAAGTATATACCCGGCTCTATGGAGAAGGTCATGCCCTGCTTTAATATATCTGTATTTGCCGATGAGACATCTCCTGCCTCATGAACCTCCTGACCGATGTTATGACCGGTACGATGTACAAAGTATGGGCCATATCCCTGCTCTGCTATATAATCTCTTGCGGCTGCATCTACATCACAGAAGCGAACACCTGGCTTTACTGCTGCGATTGCGCGCTCGTTAGCTGTCTTTACGATGTTATATACCTTCTTCTGTTCTTCGCTTACATTACCCAAGAATACAGTTCTTGTCATATCTGAGCAATAGCCATTCCACAAGCATCCAATATCAAGAATTACGCTGTCGCCAGATTTTCCTGTGGAATCGTCGTTACTGTGATGCGGGTCAGCAGCATTTGCACCGTAGCAGCAAATCGGATAGAAGGAAAATCCTTCTGAACCAAGATCGTGATAAATATCAAGCAGCTTATCGGCAAGTTCCTTCTCTGTATAACCTTTGTTGACCTCTTTGATAAGACGCTCAACTGCCAGATCGTTTAATCTGGAGGCTTCGATCATAAACTCCTGCTCTTCGTTTGTCTTAATCTGTCGAATCTTATCAATGATGTAAGAACCGTTCTTGTAAGTCAGATTTGGACGAAGTTCCATAAGACGAAGCAAAAACTTTGCTGCCCAGTTTTTATCAATGCCAATCACGCCAGTTTCTGCAATCTTCTCAGAAAGAATTGCAACGCAGTCATCAACATCATCAACATACGTAACCGGCCAAATCGGATTATCTCCCTGTGGGTACAGCTTGCTGATTACAAGCTCAGTCTTGCCAGCTGCTGCATCAAATACAAGTACCATCAGACGTTCGCCCGGGTTCATGAGTCTTCCCATCAGATAGTTGATGGAGGCAGGATCGCTTACAATAAGCTGATCCATGCCATTTTCCTTCATTGATGTCAAAACCTTTTGTGCTCTTTCTTTAAATACAGTCTCTTTTACCATCTCTTTTGTCTGCCTTTCTGTCTTTATGTCCATATATGCCAGACTTCTCGTTTTTACTTTGTTACCGGCGTTGGTCTGGACCAGTCAAATACTAATCTTGAATCAATCAATGCTGACAAACGATCCTTTGCACCTGATGACGGATCTACATAGGAGCTGATTGCTTCCCACATACGCTGTCCGTCTACATTAGCACGTCCCATACGGAAATATTCATTTCCAAGCTGTGTCCAGCCAAGGTTTGAGTCAACGCTGCAGAAGTAGCTAAATCCTAACTCCTTTAACAGCTGATACTTTTGATTTGCAGGATCATAGCCTCTCCAGGAGCCCTCGTACAAATCTTCGCCCTGCGGATAAATGATTATATCAACATCACCAAGAAGCGGCTTTACCTCGCGATCCCACAAATGGGAATCAGACTCAAAACGCTCATATGATCCAGAATCACCGACCTTGTTGTGACCCCATGTATGACTTGCAAACAGCCATCCATCATCACGGCATGCCTGTGCTACCTGCTTTGCACTCTCCTTATCCTGCTCGATATTAGGATTTGGCTGATACATAGTCTGCTTCTTCTTTAAGTTGTTCTCCAGATTCCATGAGAAATACTGATCAAAGTAATCGCAGTTGCTGTTGTACCAGAAATCACTTGTACGATATCCAAAAATACCCTCATATCCAGTCAGAGCAATGATACCCTTAGCGCCGCGATATGAAAAGTCTGGATGAGTCTCAACAAAATCATCAAGAATCGGAACAACATCATATGAACCATAGCTTAGGCTGCCATCTGGATTCGTATATTCACTTGTCGGAGTTCCATCCTCACCAACAACAAGCTTGCTTGCAAAGCCATGACCTGTCATGTATTCGTAGTAGCTTACATCATCAACAGACAAAACAAATGGCTTCTTGCCTTCCGGAAGATAAATCGGCTGATGCTTCATAACCTGTGTGCCGTCTGCCTGTGTCTCATATGATGCCACATCATAGATGCTTACAAGCACATATCCTCTTGTATACATTTCTTCAAGAATACGGCAAAACTCATCCACTGTAGTCATTACATAGTTGTAATCCTTTACCTTGTTCATACCATCCTGCTTGCTGATTGCGATGTTATCATCAAAGGCTCTGCTTGTATCAACAACAAGCGTATGGAAGAAAATATGAGGAATTGTGCTGTTATCTGCGTAGACAACAGCCTCACTCTTTCTCTGCTCATAATCTGCAATGGCTGCTGTATAAGCTGCGTTGCTCTCATATCCTGATACTGACTGAATCTTTGCGATTGCACCATCATAATCATACATCGCTGCTAAATAATTAGCATCATCAAGTACACTATCTCCAGTCTTTTCCAGTACATATTCCCATGCCGGCTCTGTTTCCATAGAACCTGCCTGACGCTCTGGAACAATCATATTTCCATTCGCATCATTCTCATATGTCTGCGGCTCCATCATAGTTGCCTGTCCTGCTGCCTGTGTCTGACCAGCTGCAGACTCAGCCTGTGCAGCTTCTGTCTGCGCCTGCGTCTGAACTTTCTCAGCATTTGCCTCGCTTCCTGATGAACTTGTCAGCGCAGCTTCCTGCGTAACAAAAGGCGTACTTTGTGATACTGCCTGCGTATTGCCTGTTTTTCCACCAAAACCGACAGTCTCTCCGTTTCCTACACGGCTGATCTGCCAAATCAAAATGATTAGTACAGCAAATAAAAGAATCAGCAGTGTCACACAAACTACAATCAGGCCTGTGCCTTTTTTCTTTTTTCGTTTGTTTTTTTCTGTATCTTTCTGACTCATGTTTCTCCAATCTGCTGGGGACTTCCCCGGCGTATTTTATTAAATCGGCCCCCTTTCGTAACTTTCCTCAGCCGATTACATCAAAAATGATTGTACCTCATTTTCGTACAAAATACCATAACTTTTTTCTTACGGACTTCTTACGTCACTCCGCCGCAATCTGCTCTTTCACATTTTCTATTGCTTTTTGCAGCTGATTATCCTCACTTTTTTCGATTGTCAGTTTTGTCTTAAGTTCTTCGTTTAGATCTACCTCTACATCTGGGGTGATACCTTCTCCGTGTATACATGTGCCGCGCGGTGTAAAATAACGTGATACTGTGATTTTAATTGCGCTTCCATCGTTAAATGGCAAAATGCTTTGCACGATTCCTTTTCCAAAGGTCTGTGTTCCGATGATTGTTCCTGTCTCATAATCTTGAA
Source organism: Anthropogastromicrobium sp. (assembly GCF_037349415.1). Classification (NCBI taxonomy): domain Bacteria; kingdom Bacillati; phylum Bacillota; class Clostridia; order Lachnospirales; family Lachnospiraceae; genus Anthropogastromicrobium; species Anthropogastromicrobium sp. The sequence goes on along the minus strand of NZ_JAXWCK010000015.1, from coordinate 8,685 downwards.
TGGCACCCGAAAAAATCTCAGATGCTGACGCACTGTTTCCATTTACGAGCACAGCAAGCGGAAGATCGAAATAATGCTCTGCATCGGACGTATAAGTATCTCCTTCTCCATTTTTATCCTCTGTGTAGACAATGGTGCCTTCCGGAAGCATGTAGTCAAGCATATCTACAACGCAGCTTAACAGACCTCCAGGATTGTCACGAATATCTACAATCAGACCTTCCATGCCCTGTGCCTTTAAATCATCAACTGCTGCTATATATTGGTCTGACGTAACTTCATCAAACTCTGTCACCTGAACATAGCCAATATTGTCCTCTAACATCTCATATGCAACTGTCGGAACTTCAATTTTTCTTCGCTCAACAGTAAAATCATAATACTTATCTTCTGACTCACGATATACGCGTATATCAACTGTAGTACCGTCCTCTCCCTTGATCCAGGAAACAACAGTGCTTACGTCGATGCCGCTTACATCATTCCCGGCAACCTCTATTAAAATATCGCCCGGAAGCATACCGGCCTCGGCACCAGGACAGCCCTCAAACGGCCGCACAACAGTAATGATCTTTGTCTGAACATTCTGTGATACAACAACACCTATTCCCTCATAGCTTCCGCTTGTTGATTCCATCAGTGTCTGATATTCATCTGCCGTGTAATAGCATGAATATGGATCATCAAGCGCATTCATAAAACCTTTATAAATGTTATCCTGATAATCCTTAGCATCTGCCGTATCAAATAAAAAGTAATCATCGGCACACTGTTCAAGAAGCTTTAATTTTGTCATCAGCTCATCTGTGATGGCCTCCTGATTCTGTGACTCGACTGTAGATGATGTTGCTGTCTTAGTTCCTCTCGATGAATATGCTGTTGCGAGTGAACTGTAACGATAATGACGGCTGAAATATATACCTGCCAGCGAACAGCCCATGATCGCTGCTGCCGCACCTACTGCCATACCTGCTGCAAAATTATTTTTTCTGTGTTTCTTTTTGCCTGTTTGAAGCTCATTTTTTTCCTCTATTGTTTCAGCATCTTCATTTAACTGTCTGTTTTTTTCTTCCACTTGCATCCACCTTTCCTCTGAACAGTCAGATCTATCAATGCTATTAGCATGACCAAAATCTGTCCGTCAATACTTTTGTATGCAAAACCAAAAGGGGGAAACAGACTCTTACGTCCGTTTCCCCCGGTTTTTCTACGCTGGAGCCTTAGTTTTTCTCCATATAATTCATATACTTCACAACCATAAGCGCAATCTTAAAGGTAATCGCATCCTCAAATACACGCAGGTCTAATCCAGTGCTCTTCTGAAGCTTGTCCAGACGATATACAAGTGTATTTCTGTGAATATACAGCTGTCTGGATGTCTCAGATACATTCAGGCTGTTCTCAAAGAACTTGTTGATTGTGGTCAATGTCTCATCGTCAAACTCATCTGGAGACTTGCCATCAAAAATCTCCTTGATAAACATACGACACAGCGGAATCGGAAGCTGATAAATTAGACGGCCAATGCCAAGCTTAGCATAAGCAACAACGTTCTTGTTGCTAAAGAAGATCTTTCCAACATCAAGTGCCATCTTTGCCTCTTTGTAGGATCTGGAAACTTCCTTTAACTCATTTACAACAGTTCCATATGCAACATGCACCTGACTCATTGCCTCGGTATTAAGCATATCAACCATAACCTGAGCTGTCTTCTCAAGATCATCCTGTGTCTCGCCCGGCTTTACCTCGCGAACAACGATGATATTCTTCTCATCAACTGCAGTGATGAAATCCTTTACTCTTCCGGTAAACAGGCTGCGTACCGTCTCAAGTGCATTGACATCCTTCTCATTCTTTGTCTCTATTACATAGACAACTCTCTTCGCAGATACTTCAATATGAAGCTTCTTTGCGCGATTATAGATATCTACCAACAGCAGGTTATCAAGAAGCAGGTTCTTAACGAAGTTATCCTTGTCAAAACGCTCTTTGTATGCAACTAACAGGTTCTGTACCTGGAATGCTGCAATCTTTCCTACCATGTAAACATCGTCACTGCCTCCCTTTGCCAGCATTACATATTCAAGCTGATGCTCATCAAATACCTTAAAGAACTGGAATCCAGCAACTACCTGGCTGTCTGCCGGCGACAACGTAAAATTCACGATGGTCTCCGTGGTAATCTCCGGATCACCAAACGTAGATGCCAGCATGTTTCCGTCGGTATCGCATACACACAAATCAATTCGTGCGATATTTTTCAGCCCTTCAATTGTACTTTGCAAAATCTGGTTCGAAATCATACTTTCCTCACATTCCGCCGCCGTAGCAGCTTATAGTTTTCACAGCTTACCGCCATTCCTTCTTATATTGTATAACATTTTTCGAGAAAAAAAAAGGGGAAATGTAAATTTTTTACATTTCCCCTAAAAAATCTTAATTTAATTCAATTAGTTTAATACAACCAACTCGCTATCCTTATCGAAGATATGGATTCTGCTCAGGTCAAGACCCAGAGTCAGAGTATCGCCCGGTCTAGCAGTTGTTCTTGGGCTTACACGAGCGGTGAAGCTTGTCTCGTTGATATCGAAGTACAGGAATACCTCAGCACCCAGAAGCTCGTACACACGGATTGTAGCAGTCAGAGTAGCACCCGGATAGTTGCTCATATCGCCATCATGGATATCCTCTGGACGAATACCGAAGCAAACTTCCTTACCAACATAACCCTTCTGAACTAATACCTTACCCTTCTCATCTGGAAGAGTGATATCAGCGTTACCAAACTGAACATGTACCTGGTTGCCTACCTGAACAACCTTAGCATCGATCAGGTTCATCTGCGGAGAACCGATGAATCCAGCAACGAACTTGTTAGCCGGCTTATCGTACAGGTTCTGCGGAGTATCTACCTGCTGGATAACACCATCCTTAAGAACAACGATTCTGGTACCCAGAGTCATAGCCTCGGTCTGGTCATGTGTTACGTAGATGATGGTTGTACCTAATCTCTGATGCAGCTTGGAGATCTCGATTCTCATCTGTACACGAAGCTTTGCATCCAAGTTGGACAGAGGCTCATCCATCAGGAATACCTTTGGCTCACGCACGATTGCACGACCCATAGCAACACGCTGTCTCTGACCACCGGAAAGAGCCTTCGGCTTACGATCAAGCAGATGCTCGATATCAAGGATCTTAGCTGCCTCATGAACCAGCTTATCAATCTCAGCCTTCGGAACTTTTCTTAACTTAAGACCGAATGCCATGTTATCATATACAGACATATGCGGATACAGAGCGTAGTTCTGGAATACCATTGCGATATCTCTATCCTTTGGCTCTACGTCGTTAACGACCTTATCACCAATCTTTAACTCACCAGAAGAAATTTCCTCCAGACCTGCGATCATACGAAGAGTAGTAGACTTACCACAACCAGACGGTCCTACGAAGATGATGAATTCCTTATCTGCGATCTCAAGGCTGAAATCCTTAACGCCGACAAAGCCGTTAGGATAAATCTTAGTTACATTCTTTAAAGACAAACTTGCCATTTTGAATTTCCTCCCTAATTTTCGAAACTGTTGACAGTCAGTTTTCTGATATGGTTATAATACATGATTTCGTAATTTTTTACCATACTGTTTTTCACCAAAAAAACAACGACATTTTTATATATGTTGTACACCTAATTTTCACATTTTATTAGTGGGTTGAAAACGACATTTTTATTATATTTCCACAAAACCTTCACCCAATACTTCTCTTGAGTCATTTACTATCACAAAAGCTCTGCTGTCTGCTTCTAAAACGACATCTTTTATACGAGCAATTTCACGAGGAGATATAACGCAAATGAGAATTGTTTTGTCTTGATTTGTGTACATGCCTCTTCCCTGCAGTCCAGTGACACCTCTGCCAAGCTTCTCTATAATTTTCTCAGCAATCAACGCTGACTGATCCGAAATGATATAAAGCATTTTGGCTGAAGTACTTCCCTCCATGATTCGATCTGAAATTTTCGCCGTCAGATAAACTACTATAATAGAGTAAAGCGCAATGCGAATGCCAAAAACCATAATTCCTACCGATGTAATAACTACATCAAGCAGCTGCATAAGCTTTGGCAATGAAATATAAGGAAAGAAATGATGTAAAATTGCACCGCACATATCAGTACCGCCTGTAGTTCCCTTTCCTAAAAAGACAAGACCAACACCGATACCCATGCTGACACCGCCAAAAACAGATGTCAAAAACAGATCAGGTTCCTCCATCAGCTGCACATACGGTATCACTGCAAGCCAAAAAGAAAGGAGAAGTGATCCCACCACTGTGCGCTTTGCAAAGTCCCATCCATTGATCTTTAATACAATAGGAACCATCGGCACATTTAAGATCAGGTTCGTTACCCACAGCGGAACACCATCTGGAACAATTCCCTTTGTCAGTTCCTTTACTATAATTGCAATTCCGGTAAAACCACCCGGGACCATTCCATCTGGATCTAAGAAAAACTGAAGTGATACTGCAATAACTGCCGTACCTGCCACAATCAGCAGATATTCGGCAAGCTTTTTTTGTCGAATTGTAAGTTTTTGTAGCATATTTTCTCCTTAAACAACAAAGAAAGCAAAATCCTGCGAGTGATTTTCCTTTCTTTTCTCTTCTTATTATCCTATAATTCTTCTCAAAGTACCTTTTATTATACAGAAACGGAGTTTTTTTATGATTTCTTATGAATCCTCATACTCAATACTGATCGGCCACCGTATCCGTAATGAACGAATTGCACTAGGTATGACACAATCTGAGTTTGCCAAACTGCTTGGCATCTCACCCAGCTATCTCGGTGCACTTGAGCGCGGCACACGCCCTGTCTCGCGAAGCATTATGAACCGCCTTCACGAAAAAACACATATTTCCTACGATTACCTGCTTGAAGGACTCGAAAAGCCAGATGATACTATACCCATCATGCAAAATATCGTTGCAGAGCCAGAACATTATCGTGTTCGCCGCGATATTGGGCTTCTTCTTGCCTCCTGCTCTGTGCGGGAGGCAAAAGACTGCTACCAGCTGATTCATACTTATTTAGATCATCTACGAAGCTCTGACAGCTCTAAATCAAAAGACGGCTAACCATAAATAAAATACATATTGCTGCTGCACCAATAAAAAATGGATCAATCAGTCTGCTAGTGCCTCTTTTTTGAAGTGCTTTTTTCTCTCCGCCATTAAGAACCCACGCAAAGTAGTCCTCTCTGTCACACAGTTTTGCTAAAAGCTTCACTAATACAACAACAAGCGCTGTAGTCACAATAGCTACAATACCTACAACAATTACTGTTGTAACAAGATAGGTCTGCTTAAAAGCTCCTGAAATTTCAAGCATTCCTTCCTCTTCCACACCTGATGCAGTAAGCGATGTCAGTGCATTTATTGCCTGTGCTGACTGAAAATTAATCAGAAAATGAATTGCCATGGATGCATAAATACTGCCTGACGCTTCTACGACAGCTGCAAAAATAACACCAAGCACAAAGCCATATGAGAACTGGTTAAAATTTAGATGCATTAATCCAAAGATCAATCCGCTCATAAGTGCTGCCTTCCAAAAGCCATGGCTTCTGTATCCATGGAAAAAGACGCCTCTGAAAACAAATTCTTCGCTAAATGCAGGAATAACAGCCAGAAATAAAATATTCATCCATCCAGGACCGCCTGTCATCTGCTCTGCAAGCCCTGCAGCTGCATTCGGCACAAAAAGTGAGCTAAACAGATTCAAGAACGATAAAAGCGGCATTGATAAAAGAGTGATACCAACCAGACAAAGAAGTGCGCCAAAACGCAGACGGCGATGACGAATCTCTTTATAAAGGTTGATATGCTCCTTTTTTGTATATCCCCATGCAGGCAGAAGGATCAGAAGCTGTGCCACTAAAAGATCTGCGTAAATTGGAAGCTCCATGCCATTTGTCAAGAGCACATAGGCATATGAGCCTCCAATTGAAAAGATCGCAATAATCAGAAACGTCAAATTTAATTTTGCTGTTTTCGTCATACTCACTTCTCTTTTCTGTATTCAATACGATTCTCGCCGATCTCAATCTTTCCTTCCTTGAGCAGATGACCAAGTGCACGCTTAAACGCATTCTTGCTCATCTTCAGTTCTCTTTTAATCTTATCCGGCTCTGCCTTCTCGCCAAATGGCAGATATCCGCCAAAAGACTCCATTGCATTTAAAATCGTCTCGCTGTCTGTATCCATCTGCAGATATGCCTTATCACGAACTGCCAGATTCAGCTTTCCGTCAGAACGCACCTCTGTGACACGTGCATTAACCAGATCTCCGGTACGGTAATTATCGTAAATTTCTTTCTTTGGGATCAAGCCAAAGTAACGGTTATCTACCGCAACAAACACACCAATCTCAGGATTTACGCGGTAAACAGTACCTGTTACCTGATCTCCCTTCTGATATGGGCTATCACTGTGAAGACGCTCATACACCTTCATTGTTGCACAAAGACGCTTGCTCTTATCAAGATACAATGCAACCAGACAATGCTCTCCTCTTCTTACAGGAACTGTCTGCTCTTTAAATGGAAGAAGAAGATCCTTCTCAAGTCCCCAATCTAAGAATGCACCGATTCTTGTCTTTTCCTTAACAGTCAGCACTGCCATCTCGTCCATTACAAGAAGTGGTCTTCTTGTTGTGGAAATGATACGATCCATGGAATCCTTGTATACGAATACCTCGATCTCATCTCCCTCTTTTGTTCCTTCCGGAACCTGCTTTCTTGGAAGCAGCACGCTCTCTTTTTCTCCTTCATGTCCCAGATAGACGCCAAAATCCTTAATACGAAGCACAGTAAGCGTCTGCATCTTTCCTAATTCGATCATATTTCCTCTCATTCTGCCGTTTGCGCGGCTCTCTGTATGATTCAGCCGACATCCAAAGTTTTTGTCGGTGATCTTCTTTTACTGAAAAGCAACTACTGCATATGCAGTCTGCTCATCCTTTTTTAACTGGACAATAATCTGTCCATCTTCTTCTTTTGTGACAACAGGAATCATCGTATCACCTAAAAGTGCCTGATAACGGTATTCGGCACGCACCTGATGCAGTGAAAAATCAGACGGCAGGTAACGGCTTGCCATCAATACATACTGCGTGTTATTCACATGATGATTGCTGTCTAAATGTTCGGTACGCACAGTTATAGGTTCCATGACGATGCCTTCCTTTGGCGCTGCAATCTTTCGATCTGCATATGGCATGTCAAGTGGTGTTCCAAGCTCGTAAGGGCTGCTGTCCTCCTCTGTGATGCGCACCGGACGCATCTGCGATTTTTGAACTAACACCCAGTTTGAGTTTGCTACAACACACTGTGTCCCATCTTGTCTTTGGATGCAGAAGTTTCGCTTGCCAAGCGTTCCCTTAAACTGGTACGCCTGTGTCCCGATTTCAATGTATTCGCAGCATCTTGGACGCTCTTTTATAATGATCTGCCAGGAATTTAAAAGCCACACCCGATCACGCTTTTTAAGCATATCCGTTCCATTGCCTACATCTTCTGAGTGAAAGACACTGCAGTCCTGAAGATAATTCATAATGCCTGCGAGTGACAGCTTTCCATTCTCGTCCGTCTCACTGAAACGAACCCTGCTGGTAAATGTATACATATTCGTTCCTCCATCCAGAGCATAAAACAGCTCCTTTTGATTATATCATTTCCTTTTGGGAAAAGAAAGCAAAATTTTATATATTTTTCAAAAAAATGCTTGACATTTGGACAATCCTGTATTATCATAAACATGTTGCTTAAAGCGCTATCGCCAAACGGTAAGGCACTGGACTCTGACTCCAGCATTTTCCAGGTTCGAATCCTGGTAGCGCTGCTAATTTAAAGGCGCTGTGGTGAGATTTCACTGCAGCGTTTTTTTTGCGTTCATAGTTCACGCGTCCAGGTAGATTCATACAAATCCCATGCTTGCATGAGGATTTTATGAATCAACTGGACGAAGTGGACGCCCGTTTATGAGCAAAACAAAGCTGCATAGCAGCGACACACGGAACGGGTGGTTTTGCGAATGGCGTCTCGTGAACGTTTAAATAGTCATTCATCGAAGACCTCTCGTAACCCCTCCTAGTAACATAACGCCTCATCACGAAGCGATGCCTTTCATTCTGTCAATTTTTGTAACTATTCAGAACCCCATTCGCAAAATCGCATCTTCGATGCTTCTATTTTGCTCATGTGGTTACCTCGCCATATAAAATTGCTATTCTGTCTGAATGCAAGCATTCACAGAAAGCAATTTTGCATGGCTCTGAATAGTTACATTTTCTTTAGTTTGCAGCTGCTGCAAATGCATCATACTGCTCTGTGGTGTATGGTTCTTTGATGTCTCGAAGTTTACAAAAGTCGGGCGGGAAAGCCAAGAAACTTTTTTCAATTATCGGACAATGATGTCGAATTTTGTCGAATTATTATACAGGCAATTATCAATTTCGTGCTTGTGATTTCTTGTGAAGCATGATATACTAATTATAGTAATAGAGAACATATATTCACTACTAATAAGGAAAAGCAACCGAGAGATTCCTAAGTTGATTACCAGGAAAGAAAGGAGTTTTATGGCAATTCGGAAAAAGCAGGAGCCAAGCGAATATCA